>CACYEG010000077.1 GCA_902773365.1 uncultured Erysipelotrichaceae bacterium | reverse complement strand
GTTACTATTTATCTTTCTTCTGGGAAAAATTCATTAGAATTAGAAGATTACACCGGTAAAAACTATATTGACATTAGAGCAAGGCTTGAAGAAACATATAAAATGAATGTCATTATAGAGCCACAATTGGTAGATAATCCAGCTGATTATACCGCCACTGAAATAATAGGACAAAAGCCTGATGCTGGTACCTCTGTTAGTCAAGGTGGCACTATAACATTGTATGTACCTGATATAGAGGACTTATATCCAGACTTTACTACTGGCGATTATTCACTACTTGAAATACAGCAATTTGCTAAAAAATATAATCTAACATTGAATATCAAAAATGTTGAGACAGAAGAATATGAACCCGGAACTATTTTTGCTCAAAGTAGAGAAGCTAAAACCAAGATTGTCGCTGGTGCAACATTTACTATAAGTATTGCTCAAGAAGTAATGGATCCAGTCGTCGAGGTAGAAGATGAATAAAACTGGTAGAATTGTGAGACAAATTAGCAATCTTTATACAGTTTTATCCGATAATAAAACTTTTGACTGCCGAGCAAGAGGAAAATTTAGAAATGACGCATTAACCCCCCTTGTAGGGGATTTTGTCACTTTTGATGATGAAACAAAATATATTCTCGATATTAAAAAAAGAAAAAATGAGATGGGTAGACCGACAATTGCTAATGCTGATGTTGCACTTATTATAACAAGTGTAAAAAAGCCAGATTTAAGTCTAACACTTTTAGATAAACAACTCGTTCAAGTAATTGCCTCTAATATCGAACCTATAATATGCCTTACCAAATTAGATTTAGCTGCTAGAAAAGAAAAAAAAGAATTGAAAAAAATATTTGCATACTATAAAAAAATAGGAATTAAAGTTTTAGATAATGATCATCTAAGTAAAATAAAAAAAGCATTAAAGAATAAGGTTGTAGTATTAACTGGTCAAACAGGGGCGGGTAAATCGACGTTATTAAATAAATTAGATAAAAGTTTAAACCTAAAGACTAACGAAATCAGCAAAGCTTTAAATAGAGGAGTGCATACGACAAGGCATACAGAACTTTATAAAGTCGCTACTTTTTTAATCGCAGACACCCCCGGTTTTTCTTCATTGGACTTAAAAATAAATAAAGAATTACTTAAATCATATTTTCCTGAATTTAGAAATAAAACCTGCAAATTCGAAGACTGTGCTCATATAAAAGAGACAGGATGTGAGATTAAAAGACAAGTAGAAGAAAAGAAAATATTAAAAAGCAGATATGAAAATTATGTTAGATTTTGGAGTGAATTATGAAAATAGCAGTATCAATTTTAAATTGTGCATATAACGAGAAAGAAATTATAGAAAAAATTAATGCTAGTGATGCGGATTTTTTACATGTAGATGTTAACGATGGAAAGTTTTTGCCTGTTCCAAAGACACATTATGAGTTTTTACATACATCTACTAAACCGTTAAATGTTCACTTAATGGTAACCAATCCATTTGAATATATATCTTATTTTACTTCGCTTAAAGTGGATGAAATAATTTTTCAAGTTGAATTAGACGAAGATATTAATGCATTAATAAACTATATTAAGTCCAAAGGCGTTAAATGTGGACTAGCACTTAAACCACAGACAGAAGTTAGCACAATAAAAAGTTATTTACCTCTTTTAGATGCAGTATTGATATTAAGTGTTAACCCTGGTAAAAGTGGTCAAGCAATGATCGAAAGTACACTTATTAAAATCGATGAATTAAGATCTTTAAGAAATGAAAATAACTATAAATATGAAATAATTATCGATGGAGGAGTAAATGATATAACTATCGATAAGGTACAAGGTGCAGATATTGTCGTTTCGGGGTCATTTATATGCAAAAATGGCGATATTCAAGCACAATTAGATAAACTAAGACTTTAAAAGATAAAAAAATGTGTTAAAATACATTTAAGGAAGTGAAATTATGCAACAAATAATCATTAAAAGTTATGAAACAAAGAGAAATATAATACCTCATATCTTATTTTTAGCAATAGGGTTAGTTTTATTTTTAAATCCCGGAGGAATAATCGAGTTTATCTCATATATAATTGGTGGCGTATTTCTAGCATTAGGGATATCTAAGTATATAATGGATACAAGAAGACAGGATAGAACAACAGGAGATATGTTTTATAGCTTTGTCATGATTGCCCTTGGACTGATATTTATTTTCTTTTCAAGTACGGTAGAATTTATTTTAAGACTTTTGATTGGTGTATGGATAATTATTAATGGACTAAATACTATAATAATAGGAATTAGTACACTAAAAGAGCAAAACAAAAATATAGTTAGCCTTGTTATTGGATTTATTTTGATTATAATTGGCTGTTATACAATTTTTGTATCTAATTTAATTCTATCTGCATTAGGACTTGTCATATGTATTTATTCAATTCTTGAAATTGCAGACTACATTTATGCGTATTTCGTAACTAAGAAATAGGTGGATTATGTTAAAAATAAATAATATCAGTGTAGAAGCAGATAAACACCTTATATTAGATGGATTATCACTCAATGTAGAAGAAGATGAAATCCATGTTATTATGGGGCCAAATGGTGCAGGTAAAAGCACAGTTTGCAAAGCAATTATGGCACATCCAGATTATAAAATTAAAAAAGGTTTTATAAAATTTAATGGTAAAACAATAAGTAGTATGTCTACCGATCAAATTAGTAGGGAAGGTATATTCTATCTTATGCAAAATCCTACTGAAATACCAGGAGTTACAAACGCAGAACTTTTAAGAGCGGTAACACATGAAGTAAACGAAAATAAGAGTATTTTCGAATTCAATAAAGAACTAAATCAAATATGTAGTGAATTAAATATTGATAAGTCATATATACACCATGAGATTAATATGCGCATGAGCGGCGGAGAGAAAAAGAAAAATGAGTTCTTGCAATTATATGAATTAAAACCAAAGCTTATATTATTAGATGAACTAGATAGTGGACTAGATGTAGATGCATTAAAAGATTTATCTACTTCACTATTAAAATATAAGGAAAATAACCATGCATCGATTATAATAATTACTCATCACACTAATATATTAGAATATATTACCCCCGACCATGTTCATATACTTACAAATGGTAAAATTATAAAGTCTGGCGATGCGCAACTTGCTAAAAAAATCGAAAAAGAGGGCTTTGCAAGGGCAATTGACGTAGACGAGGTGTAATAAAATGAATAAAATATCATTGAGTAGTGGTTATTTCGACTTAGATCGATACACAAATCCAGCAAAGTTAGAAATAGCCGGTAAAACTACACTTAATGCTATTAATATGTGTACAGATTTAGTTCTCGATATTCATATCCAAGAAGGAGCGCTGCTTGTTCTTAATTTATTTGACTACAACGAAATAACAAAACATAAAATTCGTATTACTTCTGAAAAAAATTCAAAAGTCGAGTTTAATATTTCTTTTATTGCAATGAATGATTACTCTTTAGATATAGAAACAACTATTAACGGAGATAATATCTTAAATGATGTAAAAATTAGAGGAATAAATGAAACAGCTGCAGTAAATATTACTTTAAATGGAATAGCGCTAAAGAATTGCAAAGAATCAGTTATTAATGAATATGCTAAAATAATTAATACTAGTGATAAAGAAACATCTTTAGTACCTAACTTGGTAGTTAATACAAATGAAGTTATTGCTAATCATGGCATTAGTATTGGTGGGGTTAATGAAGAAGAATTGTTTTACTTAATGTGCAAAGGAATAAGTAAAGCAAATGCAATTAAACTTATTGAAGAAGGCTTTATTTTGTCGATTATGGATAATGAATTAAAAGAAAGAATTAAAAATATACTTTTGGGGAGGTGAACTATGAATTATAAAGATGATTTCCCTATGTTAAATACAGGAATCATTTATTTCGATAATGGTGCGACTACTTTTAAACCAAATGTTGTCATCGATTCGATGGATGAATATTATAAAGAGTATTCAGCAAATGCCCATAGGGGTGACTATGATATCAGTTTAAAAGTTGACGTTGCTTACGAGAAAGTTAGAGATAAAGTTAAGGAATTTATCAATGCCAAAAGAAGAGAAGAAATCATCTATACTAAGGGAGCTACTGAAGCACTAAATATGATTGTAGAAGGATTTTTTGCTAATATTTTAGAACCAGGTGATGAGGTCTTAATAACAAATTCAGAACATGCTTCTAATATTCTTCCTTGGTATAAGCTTGCAAAAAATAAAGGAATTGATGTTAACTTTATTCCATTAGACGAAACATTTCATATAACACTTGCTAATGTTAAAAAAAGCATAACAGATAAAACAAAAGTTATATCTATCGCAGAAATAACAAATGTCGTAGGTGACGCAAGAGATATAAAAGAGATAACAGAATATGCCCATTCAAAGGGGGTATTCGTAGTAGTGGATGGAGCTCAAAGCGTTGCCCATAAGAAAACCGATGTACAAGCTACGGATATCGATTTTCTTGCATTCTCTGCCCATAAGATGTGTGGACCAACTGGAATTGGTATTCTTTATGGTAAAAAGGAACTGTTAGAAGAATTAGATCCACTTTATACTGGTGGCGGTATGAATGAATCGTTTGATAGTATAAGTGAAGTATACTATAAAGATTTACCACTTAGGCTCGAAGCCGGTACGCAAAATATCGCAGGTATTATTGGACTTGGTAGTGCGATAGATTACTTAAACTCAATAGGAATGGACAATATATATTATACTGAGCAACAATTAAGTAGATATTTGATTGAACAACTAAGTAAGATTAAACATATCGACATAATAAATATGGAACCAGATAGTGGTATTGTATCATTTAATGTAGATGGTGTTTTTGCACAAGATGTTGCAGTTTATTTAAATAAATACAACATTTGTGTACGTGCAGGTAATCACTGCGCTAAGGTATTAAAAAACTCGATAGGGGTAAAAAATACAGTTAGAGTTAGTCTTTACTTCTATAATACTAAAAGTGAAATTGATAAACTCGTAGAATTATTGAGTGATAGAGATAAAATAATGAAGGAAATGATATAAATGGACCCAGAACTTAGAAGAGAGATCATTTTAGATAATTATAATAATCCTCAACATAAAGGCAAAGGAACTAGCAATTATATAAAAGTAAATACCAATAACTCATCATGTATAGATAATATTGATTTGTGGGTCTTATTCGAAGATAATATTATTAAGGATATTAAATTTGATGGCGAAGCTTGCGCAATTAGTACTGCAAGTACTTCTATTATGATTAAAGAACTCATTGGAAAATCACTTGACGAAGCATTGAGATTTATCGATTCATTTGAAAAAATGATAGATGAGGAAAAATATAATCCTGAATTATTGAATGAAGCGAATGTCTTCGATGAAATTTACAAGCAAGCAAATAGAAAAACGTGTGCAACACTACCATATAAAGGGATAATAAAAGCTATTGAGGAATATAAAAAACGAAGATAGATTAATTATCTTCGCTTTTTATATTATCAGATAAAATCCTAGCCATTTTAACACCAGAACAAGATGCCATCATTAGTCCTGTTGTAAGGCCACCACCATCTCCTATAGAATATAATCCTTTAATATTAGTCATAAAGTTTTTATCTAGTACGACCTCATTACTATAGAACTTAATTTCAGGACCATAAAGTAAGTTTTCAGGATTAGCGAATCCTTCTACTACTTTATCGATATCTTTAATGAATTGTAAAATATCAGTCATTGTTCTATAACCAAGTCCATATGTGATATCTCCTGCAACTGCACTTTTTAAAGTAGGTTGAACACTATTGTTTGTTAAGTCCTCTGGCCATGTTCTTCTCCCTCTAAATATATCACCTAGGCGTTGTACCATTATGGCATTTCCACCAAGTCTATTTAGATTTTCTGCGACATTCTCACCATATTCAATAGGTTTATCAAATGGATAAGTAAAACGATGTGATACCAAAATTGCTAAGTTAGTATTTGTACTTTTTTTATCTTTATAAGAGTGGCCATTTACAAGTGTCAAACCATTGTCATATACTTCTGCGCTAACAACATAACTTTATCTGGAAGTTCATAACGAATTCCGATATCGACACTGCCTAGTTTTGTTTCAATTCCATGCTTGATACAAATATCACTTAGCCAAGAAGCACCTTTTCTTCCAACTGCTAAAACCACTTTACTTGCGTATAGCTCACTATCAGTTTTATCTTTTAAATTATGTATTTTAACTCCTTTAATTTCGCTATTTTCAATGATAACGTCTTTTACTTCTGTTTCAAACATCATATTGATATCGTGTTCTTCTAAATATTTTTCAATCTTACCATAAAGAATGTGGGCTTTTTCAGTTCCTAGATGTCTAATAGGGAAGGAGACTAGATGCAAATTATTTTTCTCAGCTTTAGCTTGTAATTTTTTAATTTCATCCATATGGTCTATACCATGTAATTTTTTTTAGAAAATATATATTTATAATATCTATGGTAGTATATAAGCTTTTATTGTTTTACTTGACAAGTGGTTATCGATAATTTATAATAAGCGCCAAGAGGCAAAGATATGAAGAATAAATTCCAAAATCTATTATTTACTTTTATACTTCTTGCGCTATTAGCAGGATGTAGTAATGAAAAGGATCAGAATCACATTGAAGAACCACCACATTATATTGATACATTATGCACAGATGAAGGCTATGGCATAACAGTTTTTTCTGGTGACAGAAGTATTAGAAATATAGCAGCAAAGTGGATGTATACTGACGTAGCATTAGTTACAAGTCCCGATGCAAAAATTGTTTTTCCGCGTAATTACGATGGAGAAACGCCACCATACCTAGCATATTATTATGAAACAACTTTAATTGGTTATAATAGAACAGAATATGTCCAAGGACATTTTGTTGTTATACAAGGAGCCTATGGGAAAATCATAGATTGTACTGATGATGGCGTTACATGGGAAGATCCAGACAATAACGAGTGTTTCACCTATAATAATTCATCACGCACAATTGAAAGAAATATGGTTCCTGGCCAAATATTACCAGGTTACATTTCTCGTGCATACATTACTAGGGAAAAAGCGGAACAGCTTTTTGGATTTTCTATTAATACCGAACAACCATATGTCGATCACGTATGTGGTTTTATCGATGGAGGCAGATACGCTTTTTATAGATTTAGTGATGGCATATTATATACTATTGAAGGTATTCAAGATGCATACAGTTCTTATGATGCAGGAGGTAATTGGCGTTATGTTGGAGGTTATTGGCCAAATGACCCTACTATTTACTATACAACAGAGGATGGTAAACACTGCCAATTGGACATTGGGAGTGGAATTGTAACTGAATTTTCACCTAATAAAGAAAACGATTATTCAAATAATAAATCACATGATTCGAATGGGAAAAGGCATAGGTTTCATCCTATAAAAGATGAAAAAGGCTTAGGCACAAGATCATTACGCGATAAAAATGTTTCATTGGGTTTCCAATACAGAAGGTAAAGAAGAGGTAGATAAAAATCTACTTCTTTTTAATAGATAACGTTTCTTGCATTAATTAGGCTTATACTGTATAATTTTATTGTTGGAAGTGATCATATGAGAAAGCTAATAGATAATTTAAAATTTGCTTGGAAATATTCAAAAAGCGAAAAGAAAAATTTAATTATTTTTCTTTTGAGTGAAATAATTAGTATCATTATTAGCATAGTTGTCCCAATCATAATGGCAAAATTACTAGTAAGTTTTACTAGCAATAAATTACTTCAAGTAGTACTTTTAATGACTGCTATATATCTAATCGAGAATATAAGAAATGCAATTCATTATATTAATAATAAATGTATGCAGATAATTTATCGCGAAACAATGATTAAAATTCAATATGATTTAGGTAATGAGATGCTAAAGTTATCTAATAAAACATTAGATAATTCTGGATCAGGCATATTTATACAAAGACTAAATAATGATACCGGTACAATGAGTGATGTTTTTGCCTATATGATACAAATATTAACAGAAGTAATTTCAAATATCGGTATATTTATCGCAGTGTTTATTATTAGTAAAATAATGTTTATTTATCTCACTATAATGGTAGTAACTATTTACTTTATAGAAAGGATAAGAACTAAAAAGAGAAATGAACTAGATAAAATATATAGAGAAAAAAGTGAAAAAGTTTCAGGATTTATTAGTGAAATGGTAAGAGGTGCAAAAGACATCAAGATGTTAAATAGTGAATATTCATTTCTAAATGCTATGAGAAACAAAATTTTAGATCAAAATACATCTCGTTATAATATGAGCTCT
>CACYEG010000076.1 GCA_902773365.1 uncultured Erysipelotrichaceae bacterium | reverse complement strand
TCAAACTTAACTGTTATTTTTTCTCCTTTTAGTTCTGGTAGTGAACTTATATGACCAATTCTTGTATATTTGAATTTAGTATCGAATGACTTATAAAAGATAACGATGCAATTATCTTCATATAACATTACATCTCCAGCATATATTTTTTCGACACTTTCAGGATTAGATTTTAGAGTTGTATCCATATAGACATAATACTCATTTCCATTTAGTTCACTCATGGTATATTCTCGAGGTAATATACTAACGAAGTCTTTTACAGTATCATTATCTTCAAGATCGATAGTATATTCCTTCCCATCTATTATTGCATTCATTTGGTTAACCTCCAGATTATCGTTACTTATATTATTATTAGATTTTTTGTTATTTGCACACCCCACAAATAACGAAATAATTAACATAGAAAACAGACAAATTATAACTTTTTTAATCATGTTACTCCATCGATAAAAGTTCTTTTACTCTATCTTCTAGGTCTTCAGGACGATAAGTTGGCGAGTATCTACCAACTACTTTACCAGTCTTGTCTACTAGAAATTTAGTAAAGTTCCACTTTATATCCTCTTTTTGTGTTGCAGTTTTACTTATTTTTTCAATTGCCTTCATGGACATTTTATTTTTAACTCCTATTATTTCGTCGTCTGCAATCTCGTGTTTTAGATAGTCAAAGAGTGGAGATGCAGTCTCTCCATTGACATCAATTTTTGCAAATTGGTCAAATGTCGTATTATATTTAAGTGTACAAAATTCATGAATCTCATCGTCACTTCCTGGCGCTTGACTACCAAACTGATTACAAGGAAAATCGAGTACTTCTAATCCACTGTCGTGGTATTTTTTGTATAATGCTTCTAATCCTTCATATTGAGGAGTAAATCCACATCCTGTTGCAGTATTGACAATTAATAGTACTTTACCTTTATAATTATCTAGTGCAATTTCTTCACCTAATCTTGTTTTAACTTTAAAATCATATATATTCATATTTTCCTCTTTCTTTAAGAATTTGCTTCAATTCTTTCTATTTCTCTATATATTTCTTTCCAACAAAATACTCTTTTAATATCGCTAACTTCGATATCTTTATTTTGATGTGAGTTCATTAGTAATACCTTAATACCTAAACTCTTAATATCTCTTGCTGTCTTTATAGAATCTTCTATAAAGACATCGACATTATTTTCTTTGGCAATATCTTTCTTATCTAGATATCCCAAATATATTTTATCGAAGTGTATATCATATTTTGCTAGCCAGTCTTCAGTTAGCTTCTTTACTGTACCGTTTCCTTTTTCCCATCTTGCACTAATTAAAATAATCTCATGTTTTTTAGATAATTCATTAATAACATCTACTGCATCTTCTTTTGGGGTAACATTTTCTACGATTTTATCGTAGTACAAACTCCAAAAATTTTTATCTTCATCTATACTCCAACTATATATGAACCTCGCCCACTTGGGATCATGAGTGCTTTCAGTTCTCATTGTAAAAGGCCTATTTAATACTTTTTCTGTATACTCTTTTGCATAAACATCTGTTTGTTCTCTCGTTTTTGCAATAGTGTCATCTATATCTATTCCGATTCTCATTTATGCGTGATCTTTCCAATAGTTGGCGATAAATTCTACTAAGTCTTCTGCCTGTTTTTCCCAATTATTAGAGACATCTTCAAATTTCGAGAAAGTATAACCTGACGATATTGAACTGACTTTATCAATTGGATAACCACCCGATACACCAAGCATTTCTCCCTGAACTTTAAAGTCATCTTTAGAGAACTTATAGGCATAACATTTTGTATTGTTATAAACGAAGCTTCCTAATAATTCAATTGTATCAGGATAATCACCAAGCTCTGTTGGATATAAAAGCCATTTAATCATAAATGATTTAGCAATACTTTCTTGAGTAACATCGCTTAAATATTTATCAGCCATATCTAATTTTTCCATTACATTATATAGCGTCCACAAGCTTTCTTTAGAACTCTTCAATTTAGATAGTTTTTCATCTTTAATATTAATATTGTTAATTACTTTATATTTTATAATAAATATATCTGCGCTATCGTTTTCTCCTAAATCATCGATTTCATTTATTAAAGCAGTTGTTTCGTCATCATTTAGATAACAAGCTAAATCGATAATTACTTCTAAAGTTTGATAAACACTTTGATCGATATTTCCTTTTTTTAAGTAATTTAATATCGCTCTTAATTTTTCCTTAGTTACAGTTAAAATTGTATTTTTTTGTTCCTTATCGAAATGCTCAAATTTAGGATCATTTTTAAGTATTATTAATGCCATACAATCAGAGATACCATTATCAACCCTTTGATATACTGTTACTAAAGTATTTACTAATGCTTCAAATTTAGCTACAAACAAAGGATAATTTTCCAAATTTGTAACAAATGCTAATTTGTCGCATGTAGATTCTAATAACATGCAACATAACATGAACTTAATTTTATCTGTCGTTTTATATAGTTCGTCAATCAAATATGGAAGTTTATTCATATCGAATTGATTTACTTTTTCACTGAAAACATTATTAATCCACTCATTAAAATTATTACTATCGATAGCAATACTATTTACAATATCAGCAAGTTCACTTCTGTCACTAAAACTATTTACTTTCTCTACTAAATCTTTAAAATTCATTTTTATGTCCTCCTTTATTTTTTATGTTAGTTAGATACCTAACAGACTACACTTTTGAAATTCTATTTTTGTACTAAAAAATTCATTACTAGATCTATTAATATATTCTTTTCTTTTGGGTTAGATTCCGCTATTAAAAGTGTAATAGCAACTAAAGTATTATTATCAATAATTTGTCTATTACCTTTGTATAAAATATCATAAAATTCCAAAAAATAAATAAATAATGTTGCTGCTATTCTTTTATTTCCATCGATGAAAGCATGATTTTTAGTAATTAAGTATAAAAAGTTTGCTGCTTTCTCTTCAATGGTAGGATACACATCTTTTCCATCATATGACTGATAAATATTACAAATTATTGATTCCAAGCCTTTTTCTCTTTCAAGCGCAAACAAATCACTAGTACTACTAAATTTTAGTTTACTTATTACATTAATGCAATCTTCATATTTTATTTTGTCACATGAGTTAGTACCTTTAGGTTTAGTAACCGTTTTATGATCATATTCATCAAGCAAATTTAGTGCATTAGAATAATCGCTTATAACTTTAATTATTTCCTGCGCGTCATTATTTATTAATTCTTTATCAATTCTTCCAGCAATATCAATCAATTTTACTGTTTTCTCCAAATATTCTAGTCTTCTTTGATTAATTGCATAACCTTTTAACATATAATCTTTTAATACATTAGCTGCCCATTTTCTAAAAACTACACCTTTTTGTGATTTAACTCTATACCCGACTGAAATAATCATATCAAGATTATAATAATCAACTGTTCGAGTTTGCGTTTTTCCTTCAATAGCACCATGCCTAGTGGTTGACGCAAAATTTGCGATAACCTCTTCGCCAAAAAGTTCTTCTTTTAATGCATTGTTGATGTGTTTTCTTATTGTTTTAACATCTCTATCAAACAATTTAGCCATTTGAGCCGCATTTAGCCAAACGGTATCATCCTTCATATTAACTTCCAATTTCACATCCTGATTCGCAAAAATAATAATTTCGTTATTCATCAATTATTCACCTCCAATTCTTAATGACTATTTCAAATTTACTATAATCTGCAACTAAAACCTTTTTTTATTTCTCCTAGTCAAATAAACAAATTAATCTTTATTACTTTTTACAAACTATTATGTATACCATAATTATATCCAATTTTCGATAACAGTTTTTGCATCCTTTGCTTGTGAACCTTTTATAGCAATGGCATCGTCGAGTACCGTTGCTCCACTACAAATTCTTTTTATATCACTTGGTACATTAGCAAGGCCACTACCTTCATGTGTAGTTACAATTCGTACTATTTTGCCAGTGAAGTCTAGGTTTTTTAATGCTGTTTCCATTTCTGGTGCATATGTACCCCAATATATTGGTGTCATTATATAGATTACTTCATAACTAGAAATGTCAGTTATTTTATTTTTTATAGGAGCAGTACCAATTCTTTCTTTAGCTTCCTCTATACAAGTTTTATAATCTTTAGCGTAGGGTACTAGTGGTTCAACCTTAAACATGTCGCATCCAATATAATCCCTAATATATTCAGCAAGTACTTCTGTATTTCCTTTGTCGATATATCCTACAGCGTAGTTTTCATCCGCTCTACTAAAATAAATTATTAAACTTTTCTTATCTCTCATAATACAGCTCCATTCATTATAAATTATATCATAGATGCAATGGCTTTTATATTTCAAAGTGCAAAATTTGCACTTTGAAATTGCACTTAATAATTATCTTGTATGTTATTCTATATGCTTTCTTATATGTTAGTAATTTTTTATATATTTTTCTGATTAATCTTTACTTATAAAATAGTTAGTGTATTTATAATCTTCTAAACATAGTGATGAACCTATTGCTAGTTTTTTCATCATATTTATTCATATCGAAGTCTCCATATATATCTACTAACTCATAATAACCTTTCATTAAACGGTTCAATTCATCTATCGTATAAAACCTTACTAGTTCTTCGTCTAAAAAGAACTTCTTTTCCTTATTATCATTTATAAATAGTAAATACTGAGAATTCTGAATATTATCTGTGACGTATTTATTTATCAATATTTCCATTTTAAAGTTTCCATCTTCTCTAATTCTATTATATAGTCTATGTGAATCTAGTCTTGGAATATTTTTGCTATCTAGAACTAAAATATCGCCTTTATTCTGATGATTATAATTAGAGATTATAAATTTTTTTAAATCTTCTTCTTGCGATAAGTAATTGTATGTAGTCCACATGCAGTATGACATATCATATCTTTTTGGTAACGTTATATTTCTTACATCCATTACAGCATAATCTACTAATTCGTGGTTATGTATCTTTCTAGCATTTTCTATTTGATCTTGTGAGAAATCAATTCCGGTTACTCTATATCCATTTTTAGCAAGTAAGTAAGCATGTCTTCCTACACCACACCATAAATCTACCAGATTGCCACTTTCTTTTTTTACATTTTTTTTGAATACTTTACTTAAAAATTCAGCTTCTTTCTCTGTGTCGTTACCTAGTGTATACATGTAGTAATTAGAAAAATCGTGATAATACTTTTTATTCCTCGCAAGTTCCGTAAAACTTACGTTCTTAAAAGAAGTAGTATCTATTATAAACTTAATTGGGCAGTATACAATGTTATCGTTTTGCGAATCTGTAGTAACACCCATCTTAAAATAAAGTATCCAGTCACATTGTGTTTTTACTTCATTTACATATGAATTTCTATCGAAAGAGTCCGTTATTATTTCTTTGAATATATCCTTTAACTCAAAATGTACAGGTGACTCTAAAAATTTACTTGTTGCAAATAGATAAACATCATGTAAAGATGAAATCTTTTTTAATAAATCTATGTTTCTATCAAAACTAACTTTATCGTTTTTATAGTCATCAATCACTTCATAGTCTACTAATACCTTAATGTTCATATTCTATTAATCACCACTTTTTATATACATTTATATTACCATATTGTCATAAAATAACAAAATAAAAGATGTATTGAATATGTTTATTACATCTTTATTTTTACTTCGTTACTCTTTTTTTCATCTTGGAACTAATAAATATCGCCGATACAAAGACTAGAAGAGTGCCTATTTCTATTAACAATGCTTTTAAAAGTATATTACTAATATTTCCATTTTGTCTTTCAAATTTACCGGATTCTATATTGCTAGTTGTAATTACTTCACCACCATAATAACTATTTATCTTAGTGTATAATCCATTTGTTTCGTCTCCATCGATAGTACCACCCGTATAAATTTTGTATGAATCTGTTTTCAAATCACTGCTACTATATAATAGAGTTTGAATATCTCTATCGGTCTTAAAGGCAGCGATTATATCATAATCTCCAGTACCACCTGTAAAACTTAAATTACCTTTTGTTTCAATTCCTTATTTGTTTTTGCTAGTTACCTTTAAGTAGTCTTTTCCTTCAAAATATAAATCTATATCAGAGCGTATTGCTCCACTTGCTTTGTAGAAATAGCATGGGCCTCCATCCATTAAATCTTCATTATCTGCTTGGACAATAGCAAATAACACGTTTTCTATTTCTTCTTTAGTATATATACCATAATAAGATGGGTAATCATTATAGTTTTCTAGGTTTTCATTAGTATAGTAAGTTGCATATTATTCTTAATTTCTTTTAATATATCTATTCCGTTTACTCCTGGAAGCATTATATCTAATAAAATCAAGTCGTATGCACCACTAAGAGCGTTATATAATCCTTCCTCTCCATCATAAGATATATCAGTTTCATATTTCTCTTTCTTTAATCTATCTCTAATTAATTCTGCAAGAGATTTTTCATCCTCAACTATCAATATTTTCATATAATATCACCACACATATAATTAAATACATTATTGTTAAATAAACATTAAATACGCGTTATTCGAATTTGTCTTTAATAAACTCCACCAATTTTTTAGCACTATCACATGGAATATACTTTTCCTGATTTTCAATCATAGTATTGTAAACATCTTTATTATTTAAAAGTGTATCAACATGTTTTATTAATTCCTCGTTGTCGTGCGCGACTAAACTCATCTTGCGCGAACTAAAATATAAAGTGTTTGTAGTTTCAACCCCCGGTATTGGAAACATGTGTATTAGCCCTTTTCTAAATGTTGCAATTTCCGTAGTAGACAAGCCACCTGGCTTAGATACTACAATATCCGATGCTTTAATCAAATCATTAACATTCTTGGTAAATCCTAAAATTCTCATATTATTACACTCATACTTTTTTAAAGTATCATATAATTTTTGGTTTTTACCACACACTATAAAAAATGTAGTATCTTTAATATTTAGTAAGTCCCCGATTACACTTTCAATATTTCCAAAGCCCATACTTCCAAGTAAAATTAGAATCATCTTTTTATCTACTTTTAAATCTTTTCTAATATTTTTAGCAGTTTTAACATAATTAGTAGAAATTGGAATACCTAGTGAAACGAGTTTATTCTTATCTACGCCTCTTGCTATAAAAGTATCATCTAGCTCCTTGGGAATTATGTAGTAGTCTGCTAATATTTCGTGAGTTAATGGATGATATTCGTAATCTGTATCGACGAAAATAAATGGTATTCTATGTTTTTTATTGATTGCAGTCATCGCATGAGCTGGAAATAAATGAGGACATATTACTAAGTCATAACCATTATTTACAATAAACTTATATAACCTACTCGAATAGAGTTTATTTACTAAATATACCGGTGATATTAAATTTGTTTTATCATATTCATCACCTATTTTATATGCATAATTAAATATTCCTCCACGTTTACCTAGAGAATTAACATATATTTTATTGGAAAAGTCCTTTTTGCTCAAGTGGACGATTTCAAAGTAGTTTTTAAAGTCACATTCTATCCCATTTGAAACTAGTTCATCTTGAATATATCTAGCACAGGAATTGTGACCTCCTCCTGTATTACACGATAATAATAGTATTTTCATTTTTACTTCCTCGATTCTCTTTATACAAAAATTATATCATAAAAAAGACCAGATTACTCTAGTCAATATTATATTCTATAAATTTATCCTGATGAGTAGCGTCTAAGTTATCACTTATTACTAATTCAATTTTTACGGAAGCAAACGCTTTCGATTGGTAGAGTAATAAATCTTGATCTTTTTCAAGTAATAATTCATCTGTTATTGAGAATGGATATATTACATTGTTACCAAAGTTGTTATTAATTGCCATTACCCTCGCGGAATTTCTTTTAAAATTTAAAACTATCGTCTGATTAACCTTAATTGGGTATAGATGGATTTTGTCTATTATATCTGCTACGTATCCACCAATAATAGCCTTTTTAAATTGGTCAATATCTTCATTGAATATTAAATAAAATGGAACAAGAGCGCTAGCCAATTGCTTTTTTCTATGTATTTTAATTTTTATCATTTTATTCTCATCCTTACTCAACCGATTCATCCTTTTTGCATTCATCCCATAATAACTATAACAAAAAAGGCTAGATTTTTCAAGTCTTATAGTCAGTTAAACAACGTAATAACAACTCTTTAAATATTAAAACAATGACATCTGTTCATTATCTTTTATCTCTTTTTTATATGCTTTTATGATATCTTTCATATTGTAAAGTATTCCATACTTGTTACATTCATCAGTAAATACTTCATATAGTCTTTTATAATTTGGCACGGTACATTCATATCTTTCTTTATAACATTTGATATATTTTTCTTTTAATCCCTTGAAATAACTATCAAGTTTATCAAAATAGTAATTTCTTTGGTTTTCTCTTAGAGTCATTCCCATGTATGTATGAATAAATTTTGCCCCACTTTCGTGTGCTAGTTTAACGAGTAACTTTATATCTTCTTCCTTATCAGTGATAAAAGGTAGTACTGGATTCAGCATAATCCCAGTAAATATTCCGCTATTTGATAATTTCTTAATTGCTTCAAATCTTTTAGAAGATGCACATACTCGCGGCTCAATAATTCTAGATAATTCGTCGTGTGGCGTTGTAATCGTGAATTTAATGATTACATTATTTTTGGAGTTTATTTCTTTAAGTATATCTAAATCGCGCAATATCAAATCACTTTTTGTATCTATAGAAACTCCAAAATTATATTTAGATATTAATTTTAAGGCACCTCTTGTTTGTTCATATTTTAACTCCATTGGGTTATAAGTATCAGACATGGACCCTATTCCTATTACTCCATGGTCTTTTCTTTTGGATAGTTCACTTTCTAATATGGCAAGTGCATTTTTTTTTCCTTTAGGAACGTCGAAATTATCAATATGATAGCAGTTACTTCTACTATCACAATAAATACATCCATGAGAGCAACCCCTATATAGATTCATATTATAGTCTACTCCATACCATTCTTCGCCATTTTTAACTTTAGACAATATAGTTTTTG
>CACYEG010000075.1 GCA_902773365.1 uncultured Erysipelotrichaceae bacterium | reverse complement strand
TATTTGCTAGAGAGTAATCGGTTGGTGCAAGATTATAATAGACTTCTTTGAACTTGCTTTTGGATATATAAAAGTGTGGTTACTATATAAACCATTGAGTAAAAATAAGGTGGTACCGCGACTAGATCGTCCTTTGGATGTCTGGTCGCTTTTTTTAAAGGAGGATTTTTATGAGAAGATTAATTTTATGTGGAGTCTTATTTATAGTGATTTTTTGCCTGAGATTTTTAGCGCACATCTATCTAAATAATAAAAAGAAAAGTAAGAAAAAGAAAGAATTGAATGAGATAGGAACACCAATTGAAATATTATACCTAATAAAAAGATTTGGACTAGTTCCAAGTAAACTAAAGTCAAAAAAGATAGGAGCGCTAATAAGCCTCATAGATGCCTTTATATTGACAACTACAATCTATGTTGCAAGTCTTGTTTCGGATAAGATACTTCTAGAAATACTAGTTGGAACAATATTAGTGTTCATACTTATATTTGGTATAAATGAAATATTTGGTAACTATTTAAAAAGAAAAGGATATGATAAAAAATGAATTATGATTTTAAAAAGATAGAAAAAAAATGGCAAGAGTATTGGTTTAATAATAAGACATTTAAAACTGATATACACGATTATTCTAAACCAAAGTTTTATGCTTTGGATATGTTTCCATATCCATCTGGAGTAGGACTACATGCAGGTCATCCAGAAGGGTATACTGCGACCGACATAATATCACGTATGAAAAGGATGCAAGGATACAACGTATTACACCCAATGGGATACGATTCTTTTGGGCTTCCTGCAGAACAATATGCGATAGAAACTGGTAATCATCCAAGAGGATTTACTAAAAAGAATATAGAGTTCTTTTCCAACCAATTGAAAGAATTAGGTTTCGATTACGATTGGGATAGAGTAATATCTACAAGTGATCCAGAGTTTTATAAATGGACTCAATGGATTTTCAAACAACTTTACATGGACGGTTATGCTAAATTAATAGATATGCCAGTCAACTGGTGTGAAGAGTTAGGTACAGTTTTAGCTAATGACGAAGTAATAGACGGCAAAAGTGAACGCGGTGGATATCCAGTTGTCAGAAAAAATATGAAACAGTGGGTAATAGACATACCAAAATATGCAGAGAAATTGTTGGATGGATTAAATGATTTAGATTGGCCAGAATCGACAAAAGAAATGCAAAGAAATTGGATAGGCAAAAGTATTGGTGCACAAGTAAACTTTAAGATAAAAAATTCAGATAAGAGTTTTAATGTATTTACTACTAGATGTGATACTTTATTTGGAGCAACATATTGCGTTTTAGCACCAGAACATGATTTAGTAGACGATATAACTACAGATGAACAAAGAGAAGCAGTCAAGGCATACAAGAGCGAATGTGCAACTAAATCAGACTTAGAAAGAACTGAATTAAATAAAGAAAAGACAGGTGTATTTACGGGAGCATACGCTATCAACCCAGTTAACAATAGTGAAATTCCTATTTGGATAAGTGACTATGTACTTGCAAGTTATGGTGAAGGTGCCATTATGGCAGTACCAGCTCACGATGATAGAGACTATGAATTTGCCAAAAAATTCGATATACCAATTATACAAGTATTGGAAGAAGTAACTGGTACTCCACATGAAAACGAGATATTTAAAAATTCGATTGTCGCTGTGGTTTACGACGAAGAAAATGACAAGTACTTGACACTTAATTGGCACGAATTGGGTGGAAGATTATTTATAGGTGGAACTATAAAAGATGGTGAAACTCCCATCGAATGTGCTTTAAGAGAAATAGAAGAAGAAACGGGTTATTACGATTTAGAGTTAGTTAGCGTATTACCTAAAATCAATCATCACTACTATGCCTACAATAAAGATAAATACTTCAATATCGAAAGTACAGGATTGTTATTCAAATTAAAGAGTCAAGCAAGGCACGAAGATAATAGAGAAAATGACGAGTCATTCGATGTAGAATGGGTAACAAAAGAAATAGTTATGAGTGAGATTAAAGATGAGTTGCACGCTAAAACATATTCATATGCCATGAATCCTGGTGCAATGACAGGCGATGGAACTCATATCAACAGTGACTTCTTAAATGGCCTTAACAAACAAGACGCAATCGATGAAATGCTAAAATTCTTAGAAGAAAACAATTGCGGTGTAAAGAAAATAAACTATAAAATTAGAGATTGGATTTTCGCTCGTCAACGTTATTGGGGAGAGCCAATTCCAATAATTCATTTAGAAGATGGTAGAGATATCGTACTTAGCGATGAAGAATTACCTTTAATATTACCAGAATTGGATGACTACAAAGGAAGAAATGGATTAGCGCCACTAGAAAATGCCGATGAATGGAAAAATGTAGTGTACGATGGCATTAAGGGAAAAAGAGAAACTTCTACGATGCCAGGTTCTGCAGGTTCTAGTTGGTATTTCTTGAGATATATCGATCCAAATAATGATCAAGCACTTGCAGATTACGAATTACTTAAACATTGGATGCCAGTTGACTTATATATAGGTGGACCAGAACACACAGTAGGACATTTATTATATGCTAGAATGTGGAATAATTACTTATACGATAAAGGAGTAGTGCCTTATAAAGAACCATTCAAAAAACTAGTTCATCAGGGTATGATACTAGGTTCTAATGGTATAAAAATGGGTAAACGTTATCCTGAATATGCCGTCAATCCAAGTGATATTGTTCGCGAATATGGTGCGGATACATTGAGACTATATGAAATGTTCATGGGCCCACTTGAAGCTAGTAAGCCATGGAGTAACGATGGCGTAGTAGGTGCTAAAAAATTTTTAGAAAGAGTTTGGAGAGCATATACAGAAGGCGATAAAGTAAAAGATGAAGCAAATACAAATTTGGAACAAGCTTATCACAAGATGGTCAAAAAAGTGACCGAAGACTACGAGAACCTTTCATTTAATACAGCTATATCAGAAATGATGATATTCATGAATGCAGTTTATAAAGAAAGTATTTTCCCAAAAGAATATGCAGAAGGATTTGTAAAACTACTTAATCCAATCGCTCCACATATTACGGAAGAATTATGGAACATATTAGGTCACGATAACACAATTGCGTATGAATCATGGCCAGTATATGACGAAGAAAAAACTAAAGATAACACTATTAAAATTGGCGTACAAGTAAACGGAAAAGTTCGTGCGACAATAGATGTAGAACCAAACGAAAACGAAGAAATTACTAGAGAAAAAGCGTTAAGCGATGAGAATATAAAGCGTCACTTAGAGGGGAAAGAAATAGTTAAAATTATAGTATTACCTGGTAGAATTGTTAACATTGTAGTCAAGTAAAAAAGAAATTGACAAATCATTAAAAGTAAAGTATTATTTATATAGCATGATAGTAATGTCATGCGAGATTACTCTTACGATCCTTAGTGAGTGTAATCAACCAAAACCCCCTGAAG
>CACYEG010000074.1 GCA_902773365.1 uncultured Erysipelotrichaceae bacterium | reverse complement strand
TTTTTATATTATCTGGATAATCTTGCGTTAATATATCTTGAAGAGGTTGTGAAGTGGTTTCCCTCACGGTGAAGGTACCAGCGCCTATTGGATTAAGAGTCTTGCTTTTTACCATCGATATCACCTCTATTATTATATAATATCGTTTTGAAATAATAAAGAGTTACCGATTTTATTTTGCACAAAAAAAGAACTATCTCTAGTTCTCTATTGATACTTGGAACATTTCTACTTCAACAGGTGTCTCTTGTCCAAATAAATCTATTAATACGTTTAGTCTTGCATTTTCTTTGTCGATAGAATCTATCTTACCAATCATACCGTTGAATGGTCCTTCGATAATCTTAACAGTTGTTCCAATTTCTAATTCTTTATCTGTATCAAGTCTTGTCATACCCATATTAGCAAGTACTTTGTCTATCTCTTGTGGAAGTAATGGAGTTGGTTTTGCTCCCTTACCACTAGAACCTATAAACCCAGTTACGCCTGGTGTATTACGTACTATGTACCACGCTTCATCAGTCATGATCATTTCGACAAGAATATATCCTGGAAACATTTTATGTTTCTTTTCTTTTTTAGATCCATCTTTTAATGTCTCAACTTCTGTTGTCTCTGGTACTATTACTCTAAAGATATAATCTTGGAATCCCATAGATTCTGCTCTTGCTTCGAGTTTCTCTTTTACCTTTGTTTCATGTCCAGAATAAGTATTAACTACATACCACAATTTTTCCATATTAACCTATCCACCCCTGTACTAATCCATATAATAAATCGAATAGAAGAGAAATTCCTAAAAAGAAGAATGCTAATAGAACTATCATTATAATGGTAATAATAGAATACTTAATTACGTACTTGCGACTTGGCCAAGTAACTTTTTTCATTTCTTCTTTTATATTTTTAAAGAAGTTACCATTTTCTTTCTTCATTTCTTTTTCTTTTTGTTGTTTTGATGCCTTTTTTATTCTTTTTTCTTCGAGTTTTTTCTTCATCTCTAGGCCGATTTCATCAGTTTTATTATCGACCGTCATATTCATTTTTGCCATGGCTCTTTCCTCCAAAATAAAAACACCTTTTTGTGTTCGCTAATAATATAACACATTGGGTGATAATTTGTAAATACTTTTATTCACTTTTTAATTTTTTTCTTGCTCGATATAGTGTATTATAAACTTGTTTAACTGGTATAGAAAGTTTTTCTGAAATTTCTTCCGCTTTTAATCCGGAGATAGCATATTCGAGAATGATACGTTCGTTTTCATTTAATACTGATATTTTTTCATTAATTTCTTTTATTAATTCCCTATATATTACACTATTTAATGGTTCTTTTTCGTTAGTATCTTTTATATACCTTAAGGCTAGATTATCATCATCTAATGATAACGCGTTATTCATAGTTTGGCTCTTTATTGAAGAGTACTTTTCAATATAATTTAACAATTTCCTTCTAATACACATCGTCGCATAAGTTATAAATTTTACTTCATTACTTTCATCATAGGTATTTACTGCACTCATAAATCCTAAAAGTGATTCTTGCATCAAATCAGAATATTCTATTCCAAGAGATAAGGCTCTTACTTTAAACCTATTGATTTCCTTGTGTATGAGGGCACTATATTTTTTATATAACTCATCCTTTGCATCTTCACTATTCTCTTTAATCATATAGACTAACTCAGAGTCATTACTATCGTATGTTATTTTAGTTTTTGATTCCATATATTAATACTCCTGCAGATACACTTGCGTTTAAACTATTTACGTGTCCCTTCATTGGTATACTAATTATTTCGTCACATGCATCTCGAACGACCTTTGACATGCCGTTACCTTCACTGCCGATAACTAAAACCATTTTACTGCTGTAATTAACTGACTCATAGTCTTTACCATCGGCTTCTGCACCATAAACGAAATAACCTTTCCCTTTTAAATACTCTATTGCATTTCTTAAGTTAGTAACTTCATAAATGTTTACATATTCTAGTGCGCCAGTGCTCGTTTTCATAACAGTTGCATTTACAGAAACACTTCTATCTTTCGGAATGATAATCGACTTTATTCCATATGCTTCACATGTCCTAATGATCGCTCCAAAATTATGAGGGTCTTCTAAGTGATCGAGAACAACAATTTTTTTCTCAGTAGTGTCTATGTCTTTTATATTTTTATATTTATAATCATTTATATCTAAAATTATGCCTTGAGTATGTCCTTCTACCATTTTATCAAATTTTTTTTTATCTATGGTTACATATGGTATTTTGCTTTTTTGAATAAAATCTATAATATTCTTTTCTTTAAAAGAGCTACTCAAGTATACTTTTCTTATTTGCGACGGATTACTCTTTAGTTCATTAAATACATTTTTTCCAAATACTTTCACTTTAATACCTCCTTCATGATACAATCCAACCTTTCTTTATCATTTATATATAAATACCCTACCAGTGTTTCAAATCCGGTTGACTTTTTATAAGTTAATATATCAGTAGTTTTACTAGCATGACTATGTGCATTTCTTCCACGTTTTGCAATCTCTAGTTCTTTACTAGTTAATATATTTAGCGCTAGTGAATCGAAAATTTTCGCTTGATTCACGGCACTGACATATTCGATACTTTTCTTTTGTAAATCTTTAACTTTTAAAATCCCGGATTTTATTAAAAAGTCTCTTACATAAAATTCAAATACAGCATCACCTAAATATGCTAAAACTAAACTGTTCATAACTCACTTCTTTTCGACAGTGTTATTTTATCAGAGAGTTATTCTATTTGTCAATTTTCACAAAAAAAGACTTTTTAAAGTCCTTTCTCAATATTGTTTATATCATTATAAAGATCTTCGTACTTGCTTTTTTTTGCACTATTAATTAT
>CACYEG010000073.1 GCA_902773365.1 uncultured Erysipelotrichaceae bacterium | reverse complement strand
ATCATATATGTAGAAATACTTAACACATCACAAATATTATTAAAATTATAAATAAAGAAACTCTTCGTAAAATGATCCATAAGCATAATTAACATTGCAATTATTTTTAGGCAGTTGCCATTTAAAAATTGAATTCTAAATGATAACGTGTAAAGTTTATTAAATAGTTCATTAATTTTGTTAAATACTATCATTTTTATCGACTTATTATTATTTTACCATGACTTTAATTTTGCTACAATTGAAAAAAGCATCATTATGACGCTTTTTCAATTGTTATAGTTGAATTATGCCCATTGATATCAATTATATTTTCAGTTTCTTTTTCTACATATTCTATTGCAAGAGTTTCGTCTTTTATATAATTTTCAAATTCTTTAAATGTTCTAAGCATGTCTTCATCACCACTATAGTATAGTTTTATTCTATCAGCAATATCTAAACCTTCTAGTTTTCTCATATTTTGAACTTTAGATACTATTTCTCTTGCATGGCCTTCTAATATTAGTTCACGAGTAAGTTCAGTATTCAAAATAATGAAGTTGTTATTTTCCATACCAACATTAAATCCTGGCTTTGATTCAATTCTAATATCAATCATGTCACTAGTTACTTCTACTTCTTCACCATCTAAGTCAATCTTAATTGATTCATTTTTTAATAAATTATCAATTGAGGATTGATCTAATTTAAGAAGAGCTTCTTGATACAATTTCATTTTAGAACCAAATCTTGAACCAACAGTTTTAAAGTTTGGCTTAATAGTAAAGTTCATGTATTTTGATAAATCCTCAACGTATGTTACTTTCTTAACATTTAATTCTTCATTAATTAGGTTAACTAAATCACCTAAAATTGATTCATACTTTCCATCAATTAATGCTTCACTTAAAGGTTGTCTTACCTTTATTTTAGCTTCTTCTCTAACATATCTTCCTGTTGATATTAAACTTCTTACTAAATCCATCTTTTCTTCAGTTTCTTCATTTATAAGTGTTGCATCATATTTAGGGAAGCTTGCCAAATGTACTGATTCTTCACCAGTTAGCGCACAATAAATCTCTTCAGTAGTGTATGGAATAATTGGTGCACAAAGCTTACATAAACCTGTTAATACTTCATAAGTAGTTATATAAACTGAACGTTTTGAATCATCTAGCTCACTTGCCCAGAATCTATTTCTATTACGTCTTATATACCAGTTAGATAAATCTTCTGAAACAAATGGTGTGATTAATTTAACTACTGCATTTAAATCATATGCTTCATATGCTTCCGTTACGTCACGTACAAGTTTATTGTACTTGGATAATAGCCATTTATCAATTAGCTCACGTTTTTCAACTGGTAGATTACATTCATCAGTATCTATTCCATCAATATTGGCATATGTTTGGAAGAATGTGTATGTGTTTTTAAATGGATTAAAGAATTTAGAGTGAACTTCTTTTAATCCTTCTATATCAAACTTTAATGGAGTCCAAACTGGTGAGACATAAAGCATATACCATCTTACATTATCAGCACCATACTTTTCAATTGTTTCGATTGGATCAACTATATTTCCAGTTGATTTACTCATTTTTTTACCTTTGCCATCAAGTACCATGTCATTTACTACAACATTTTTAAAACTTGACTTACCAGAAATTATAGTTGATATTACTAGTAGAACATAGAACCAACCTCTTGTTTGATCTAATCCTTCTGCAATAAAGTCTGCAGGGAATTGACTTTCGAATAATTCTTTATTTTCAAATGGATAATGATATTGCGCATATGGCATGGCACCTGAGTCAAACCATACATCCATTACATCAGCTACTCTAGTCATAGGTTTTCCACATTTATCACATTTAATATGTATTTCATCTACATATGGGCGGTGTAATTCTATCTCTCTAACATTAACATCTTCTACTACTTTTTCTTGTAATTCATCTAATGATCCAATGACATGTCTATGACCACAAGTACACTCCCAAATAGGCATTGGACATCCCCAATATCTACTTCTTGAAATACCCCAGTCAACCATGTTGTCTAACCAGTTTGCAAATCTTTTTTCACCAACATAATCAGGATACCAATTTATTGCTTTATTCGCTTCAATTATTTTATCTTTATATTTAGTGGTCTCTACATACCAGGCTGGTTTTGGATATTGGATTAATGCACTCTTACATCTCCAACAATGTGGATAATCGTGAGTTAGTTTAATTTTCTTAAATAGTTTGTCATTTTCTTTTAACCATTTTATTACATCTAAGTTTAATTCTTCATCAGTAACTAATCTACCCTTCCATGGGCCTTCTGTATAACATCCATCTGGTCCAACAGGATTAACGTATCCTATTCCGTTTTCACGACATACTTTATTATCATCAGCACCATATGCAGGAGCGATATGAACGATACCAGTACCATCTTCTGATGTAACATAATTATCAGCGATTACTTCAAAACACTTACCTTCTGGAGTAACAAATGGCATTAACTGATCATACTTTATTCCTACTAAATCGGTGCCTTTATATGTTTCAAGTATAGTAGTATCCTCTCCTAATACTTTTTCAAGTAATGATTCTGCTAAGATGAATTTATTTCCCATAGATTCAACTTTTACATAAGTTAGATCGGGGTTAACACATAATGCAACATTAGCAATTAGTGTCCATGGAGTAGTCGTCCATACTAAAAAGTATACATCCTCATCACTTTTCTTAAATGGTAAAATTAGTGAATTAACAGGATCTTCTTGATAACCTTGAGTTACTTCGTTAGCAGATAGTTCTGTTCCACATCTAGGACAATACCAAAGTATTTTATTACCATGATATATTAAACCTTTTTTATCCATTTCTTTAATAATCCACCACTCTGATTCAATATAATCATTAGTACATGTTATATATGAATCTTCACAATCAATGAATTGCCCCATCTTTTCTGTTAAGTCATTAATTTCATCAATATTCTCCGCAGTTGACTTATTACATTCCTTACAGAAGTTTTCTACACCAAAGTTTTCAATATCAGATTTTGTCTTAAAGCCAAGTTTTTTCTCAACATTAACTTCAATTGGTAAACCGTGAGTATCTAATCCAATTTTACGTAATACATTGTACCCTTGCATTACTTTATATTTAGTAATAGAGTCTTTTATAGTTTTGCCAAAAACATGGTGAATACCAGGTTTAGCATTAGCGTATATTGGCCCATCATAAAAGACATATGTTTTATCCCCTCTCGTTGATTTTTCTAAGATATTCATTTTTTTCCAACGTTCTAATATATCTCTTTCAACCTCGGAGACTGCTCTTTTGTCTAGCTCTTTGAAATTCTTCATTTTGTTCCTTCTTTCTAATAAAAAAAGAATGATACCAAAGGAGTCTATCATAGACGGTACCATCCTTATATTTAACTTAATCTTCTTAACGCGAAGTATACGTATATGCCTAAGTATCAGCATATCACATCAGAAGTGATCTTCGTTATACTTAGTTTGACTGTTCTCACCAACCACAGTTTCTCTTAAAACATCATATAACGACGTCTTCATCAGTTGCTTTATGTCTTGATTATAATGTTTTTTTTTAATTGTGTCAACACAGTTAATTCATTTGCTTGCCAAATACAATATTTTGTTTAATTATCAATGCAGCTTTTTCAGGAGTAAAGCTGTATTTTCCTGATTCACCGTAAAAGGTTACTTCTCCATCATTATTTCATGCAACCACCATGCTTGTTTATTTTTTATTATCTGACATAATTATACATTATAATAAAAAGAATTAAAATGTTTATTTTAATTCTCCTATTTTATTGTTAAGTATTTTTCTTAATTCTTCGACTCTTTCTTCTGTCCAATAGTCTATTGGAGCATCAGTATAATTTGAGTCATATAATTCTTCTTTTTTCAATAGTTCGATATTAGATTTCGTTTTAATAATCACAGTTGGTGTTGTAATTTCATCGAGTTTAATCTTCTTTAATATTTTTTTATAATCATCACTGGTTTTATCAACTTTATCTAAATCTAAATAATATATGCTTTTTTTAATACTTTTAGCATATTCGTCTAGGTGAGAAACTAGAACCTGTGTCCAGGAATCTAATGGACTACCTACAAGAATTATTTTCTCATCTTTGCCATCTAGTATAGTTTGTAGTTCTTTAATGTCTATATATTTATATGAATTATCTTTGTTGACATACTGATAATCGCTTTTAAACTTCTCTGCATCGCTAATATCACTCTTTTGAGAACTAACAAACGATTTAAGGTCTTTAATTCCGAATATTAGAAATACTATACCAAGTATTATTAAAAGTGAATCTATTACAATTCTCGATTTTTTATTTTTCATTATTGTAGTTGACTCATTACTTCATCAGCAAAGTTGTCACTTCTATGTTCCATACCTTCACCAACTTCGTAGCGTACCATTCTAGTAACTTCTCCACCGTTATTTTTAACGTATGTTTTAACGTCGATATCTCCATCTTTAATGAATGCTTGATCTACTAGGCATATTTCTTTAAAGAACTTCTTAAGTCTACCAACGACCATTTTTTCAGCAATGTCAGCTGGCTTACCTTCTTGCATAGCTTGCTCTTTTAATACTTGTTTTTCTTTTTCTACTCTTTCAGCAGGTACTGATTCTTCATTTAAGTATTCTGGCTTCATTGCAGCAGCTTGCATAGCAACATCTCTTGCAACGTCTTCATTTGCGCCTTTAACAACTGTAAGAGAAGCAATTCTTCCACCCATGTGTAAGTAAGATCCGAAGAATTCACCATCTTCTTTAGTAATTACTTCGAATCTACGAAGTGATAACTTTTCTCCTATAGTTGCAGTTTTGCTAACTATAAGCTCTTCTACTGTACCTTCACTAGTTTGAGCTTTAAGTCCTTCTTCAAGTGTTGTTGCATTACTTTTTAATAGTGATTCACCGATTTCCTTAACTAACGCCATAAAGTTTTCATTCTTGCTTACGAAGTCTGTTTCGCAGTTTACTTCTACTACAACAGCTTTATTACCATCGATGAATATGTTAGCAAGACCTTCAGCAGCTATTCTATCAGCCTTTTTAGCTGCTTTAGCGATTCCCTTTTCTCTTAGGTAATCTACTGCAGCATTCATATCGCCATTAGTTTCGACAAGGGCTTTCTTACAATCCATCATGCCAGCACCTGTCATGCCTCTTAAATCATTAACCATTTTTGCAGTAATATTCATAGTATTGTTCCTCTCTATAATTATTTACTTAATACTTTAATTAATTCATCTTTTTTCATTGTGCTTATTCCAGTAATACCTGCGTCTTTAGCCATTTCTTTTAATTCAGCAACTGTTTTTTTAGATAAATCAACTTCTTCAACTACTTCTTTTGTTTCTTCGACTTTTTCAATTTTTTCTGGTTTTTCAACTGTTTTTACAGTTTCTTGCTTATCAGTCTCGCCCTCAGGTTTGGCTTTTTCTTCTTCAGTAACATAGTCAACTAATGGTAAATTTTTACCTTCACAAATTGCATTTGTAAGAACACCTAAACAAACTTTTACTGAACGAACAGCATCATCGTTACCAGGAATTACATAGTCGACATCATCTGGATCACAGTTGGTATCAACTAAACCAAATACTGGAATATTTAGCTTGCGAGCTTCCCTAATTGCGTTTAATTCCTTCTTAGGATCGACAATTATCATAGCATCTGGTAGCTTTTCCATATCTCTGATACCACATAAAACTTTATTTAACTTTTCGTATTCTTTCTTTATACCTATAACTTCTTTTTTAGGTAGCAAATCGAAAGTTCCATCACTTTCCATTTTCTCGATTTCTTCTAGTCTCTTAATTCTTCTTCTAATTGTACGGAAGTTAGTAAGAGTTCCGCCAAGCCATCTTTCAGTTACATAGAAAGATTCACTTCTAAGTGCTTCTTCACGAGCAACCTCTTGTGCTTGTTTTTTAGTTCCAACAAAGATAAATTTACCTCCATTTTCACTAATTTTCTTTAGTTCCTCGTATGCTCTTTCGATACAAGCAACTGTCTTTTCAAGATCGATAATATAAATATCATCTCTTGCAGTAAAGATATACTCCTTCATTTTAGGATTCCATCTTTTTGTTTGGTGTCCAAAATGAACACCTGCTTCTAATAAATTATTCATAGAAACAACAGCCATTTTTCATTCCTCCTTTTGTTATTACTTCCTAATACTTCTAAAGTTTCTCAACTCGAGGCTAACCGAATCACTAGAGAGACCCATCCATATCAGTGTTTATTTGGGCTAAAACCCATGAATATAATAGCAAAAAAAAATGAAGTAGACAAGAGTTTTACTTCATTTTATTAATAATTATTATAAATTAGTTTTCTTTTTTTAATTTTTTAATTCTCAACACTACTAGTGTAATAGCAGCTGCTAGTGCTATTAGCGCAAGAGCATATGTAACAACACTATCTGCTGTTTGTGGATTAGTTATGATGTTACCTGTTTTTCTTATCTCTTTACCTACTAT
>CACYEG010000072.1 GCA_902773365.1 uncultured Erysipelotrichaceae bacterium | reverse complement strand
TAAATCGTACTTTTGGTTATTATTTATTGTATCAGTATTAATTTCAGTACAATTTTTCCCACTCTTCTCACATATTGTAAATAGAGGAGGGCTGATTACTCTGCAATTGGTACATAGATTGTCATTAGGAAAACACCTGCATGGAGAAGTAACTGGTCCTACTGGCTCTACTCGAATCGCTGCATTAGCTATACCTGGCATTATCATCAACATACACGCTAATAAAAATATTATTTTCTTCTTCATCTTAATCCTTCTTTCTATTCTAGGTAAATGATAACATACTTAACTTTTATTTTCAATCTTAAATTAAAAGCCATCTATTCTAAGATGGCTTTTATTCTTCTTACTCCAGCACTTGATGCTTCCTCTTTAACAATTTTAAAATGATTTAATACGCTCGTATGCTCAACATGCGGACCTGTACATATTTCTTTTGAAACATCCCCTATTGTATATACTGTAACCATTTCTGGATATCTTTCTATAAACATCGCTTCTGCACCGCTTTTTATCGCATCAGTTTTGTGCATTTCTTCACATGTAACAGTATAATCATTTTTTATCCATTCATTAACTAATTCTTCCACTCTATTTAGTTCTTCACTTGTTAGCTTACGATCGAAATTAAAATCGAATCTCATTCTCTCTTCAGTAATATTGCTTCCTCTTTGGTGAATATTTTGATCATGTAAAACAACTTTTAATGCAGCGTTTAAAAGATGAGTAGCAGTATGATATCTAGTTTCAATATCACCAGTGCCAGACAATCCACTTTTAAATTTACCACTGGCGCCTACACGTGACTTTTCTTGATGAATAATAAATAGCTTAGAAAAACCATCGATATCGACTTTGATACCTTTTTCACTTGCTAACTCACTAGTTAACTCAATTGGGAAACCAAATGTATCATAAAGATGGAATGCACTTTCTGCATCTATGATATTAGGAGATCTTTGAATTATTTTATTAAACTCCTTTAAACCTTTACCAATAGTATTAGAAAACTTCTTTTTTTCTAGTTCTACTATTTCCTGGATAGTATCTCTGTTTTTTTCTAATTCTGGGTAATAATGTTTAAACTTTTCAATGACTACATCAATCAAAACTTTTAGCATATCGCTATTTGTATCAATTCCTAATTTTGATTCATGTCTAATTATTCTTCGTATTAATCTTCTTAAAATGTACCCTTGATCAGTATTAGATGGTTTAATGCCTGTATTCTCTCCTGCAATCATGACAACAGCGCGTATGTGATCAGCGATAATGCGCATGCTTGGAGCATATTCACTATCATATGGTTTACCACTATATTTGACAATAATATCGATATAATCTTTAAAAATTGAAGAAAGATAGTTGTCATTAACTCCCTCTAATATCGAAGTTACTCTTTCTACACCCATACCTGTGTCGACATTTTTTTGCTTTAATTCGTCAAATCCTTCTTCGGTGTGATTATATTGCATAAACACATTATTCCATATTTCTACCCATCTATCATCAGTTAAATCAGCTTCAGCTGGAACTGGTTCATTGCTTCTCCAGTAAAATATTTCTGTATCGGGTCCACATGGCCCTAATAGTTCCATATTTGGCCACCAATTATCTTCGACACCTAAGTAACAAATGTGTTTTTCACTAATTCCTAAATTTTTCCATAATTCATATGATTCAGTATCTTTACCTACTAATTCATTACCTTCGAATACTGATACTGCAAGGCGCTCAGCAGGTATATTTAATACTTTAGTAAGAAATTCAAAACTCATGTTAATGCTTTCTTCTTTGAAATAATCTCCTAAACTCCAGTTACCAAGCATTTCAAAAAAAGTATGATGAGTAGTATCTCCAACTGAGTCTAAATCATTGGTTCTTATACATTTTTGGTAATCAACTAGTCTTTTACCTAACGGATGAGGTAAACCTTTTAAATATGGAGTCAATGGTTGCATACCAGCAGTGTTAAATAAAACAGTGTTGTCATTTTCTGGTATTAAAGGTGCACTTGGAATTTGTTTATGTTCTTTGGAAATAAAATAATTTATATATAAATCTTTTAAGTTCATATGATCACTCCTTCATATTTGATAGTATAATGTTTTTTTATATTTTAATCAAGCGATAGATTATTTAAATTTAATATAATGACTGGGTCAATAGCTTGTTTAATTGTAGTATTATTTTGATTTAGAAAATAACCAAGGAAGATTGCTTGGGCATCTATCAATATTTGCATCCTCCTTTAAAAGTGATACATAATTATCAATATATTCTTTAACAATACTACCTTCGTAGTTTGTGTAGCATGGTGATAAAACGCCACTGGTATTCTCACAAGCATCAACTACTATTTAATTTTAAATTAAGTTAATTTTTTAGTCAATAATAAAAGCTGAATTATTCAGCTTCTATTATATAGATAGACTCATTTGATATGTCTAAAGTATTGTCAATTTCGTTAATCTGTTTTAGGTTCATTCCATTATATATATCGATTATTTCAGCATTTATTTTGTTATTTTCTAAAATATCGGAAGCAAGAGATTCTTGTATAGATATAACATCATTAAATGCCCTCAAATATGATGCAATATATACTTTTTTAATGCGTTCAACATCACTTTTAGTAATATTTTTAGAAAGAAATGCTTTTTTTATGAGATTTACTGATTCTGTAATATAGTCGCTACTATATTTGAAACCTATTTTAATGTAATCATCCCTTATTTCTACTGAATAGTCGATATTTCCATCAATTACATGTTCATCTGTAACTTTTTCATAGAAATCGCTAGAGATAGAAAATTTCAAATCTAATATTGCATTTATATAAGTACTTAGTGTAAATGTATCTATCTTAGATAGAGGAGTTTTATCTATCTTAAAAGCTATATTTATCTTTGGCATGTCAATATTCATTTTATATATTTCTTTTTTCTTGAATACTTTTAATGGTTCTCTCTTTTGAATCCTCGTTATTTTCTTGGGCTTAACACCCGGATATTTTTTTATGATTTCTTTCAATATGCCAAGAGCTTCATGTGGAAGGAATGCACCTGTTAATACTAAAAAGGAGTTTTCATGGCTATAAAATGTTTCATATGCTTTATAAAGTGTTTTATTATCGATGTTTTTAATATCTTCTATAGTTCCACTGATAGTATATTTATGATCATCATTTATATTTAAATTATATTCTAAGCCAAAATTGCTAACTGCGTCTGGTAAGTCCTCATACATTTTTATCTCGTTTGCAATTATCTTTTTTTCATTTTGAATGCTCTTTTCATCAAAGAAAGGAGTATTAACAAATTTAAAAAGAGTCTCTAAATTTTCTTTAAAACAAGTATTGCTAATTACTTCGTAACAAGTAACATCATAGCTAGTATAAGCATTAACTGAGCTACCTAGTAAGGAAAACTCATAAAAAGCAGAACCATCATCATTTTTGAATAACTGGTGCTCTAAAAAGTGCGCTGTTCCATGAGGAAAACTCGCTTTGTTCTTTTGACCATCGATGTGTACAAGATTGTCCATACTACCAAATCTAACATTATAAGTTAAATAAAATGATTGCATTTTATCATTTGGATACATATATACATCCAAACCACTTTCGAGTTTCTCATAATATATAACTTCATCAGTTTTTAATATTTTTAATTTCTTCATCTGTTGCCACCTACACTATATGTAACTGCTAATTTTATTTTTTTGGCCATTTTTTTTATATCAGCTTTTGATACTTTATTAAAACATTCTTTTCTTTTATACTCATCTTCTATTAAATTCATATTTTTAAATAAATAATTATCTACAAGCTTTTTAGGACTATCTTTAATTAACATAAGACTATTTGTAATCATCATTTTAGATGATAATAGCTCTCTATCGGTAGCATCGGTCTTAATCATTTCTATTAAGGTTTTATTAATGATTTTTGATACTTTATCGACATTTTGTGGTTCTACTGCAGTATGGACGATTAAGCATCTATCATATTTCTGATAATATGCATTGACGTTATAACAAAGTCCTTTTTTACCTCTTAAGGCCTTGTAAAGTCTACTTTCTAAAGACCCACTTCCCCAAATTGCATTAAAGACGGTTACGACATATTCTCTTTCAAAAAAAGTTAATCCATTTAGAGAATATACTTCAACATAATTAGCTTGCATATCATCACTTAAAACTGACTTTTTAATCCTTTTAGTCTTAATTTCATCCAAATATACATAATTGTTTTTCTCAGTAATACTATTAAACTTTATTGATTCGTAAATGTAATCATCTATTTTTTTTGGATCAATATCACCTACTACATATATTTCCTTATCTGCTTCATTTAAAAGAGTTCTATAAAATTCGTATAAACTATCTTCTCTAACATTTTCTAGTACATCCAATGCACCACTAATTGAAAAACATCTCGGACTATCTTCATTTAGACATTTCAATGCTTCCAATATGCTACTTTGTTTAGTATCTTCTTTTATCGATTTTATATCATTTGTCATACTTCTTTTCATTTTTTCGACAACTTTATATGAAAATTTACCATTAATTAGATGCGGATTAAAAATACAAGAGAATAGTATATCTATGGCTTTTCTAGTTAAATCTTTGTCGGATTTAAAGTTTACAATTTCAATTATTATACTCGCAATTATCATGCCGCCTACTCTAGTAACGCTGGAGTACATATCAGCATCGTATAGATCTTCAAGTGCTCGAGAAAGTTCTTTTTTAGTTTTATACTTACTGTTTGATTCTGTTAGCACATCAAAAAGAAGTGCAGTATAAGTCAAATTCTCTTTTGTGCACTTCAATTTAAAAACAATTTCAATTCTATTAGTATTAAACCTATCCGTCTTAATGGTATAAAGATTGTAGCAGCTATGTTCAAATAAATCGTATTTCATGAGTTTCACCCATTTTTATTATGAACAAAACTAATAATAATTATGATTATATTTCTTTAAGTAATCTATTTAATTCAACAGCATACTCCATTGGCAATTCTTTTTTAAATTCAGAGATGAATCCCGAGATGAATAGTTCCTTACTTGCTTCTTCACTAAGTCCCTTACTCATTAGGTAAAAAAGTTTGTCTTCGCTTATCTTCGATACACTTGCTTCGTGTTCAATTGTAGAAGAAGTATTAGAAACTACATTTGTAGGATATGTATCACTTTTACTAATATCGTCTAAAAGTATAGTATCACATTTTACTGTAGATGAAGAATGTTCTGCACTCTTGGTTATTTTAACTAATCCTCTATAGTTAGCAACACCTCCATTAGATGCGATAGATTTGGATGTTATATTACTCTTAGTATTTTTACCCAAGTGTATCATTTTTGCTCCAGCATCTAACACCTGTCCATCTTTTGCATATGCTATACTTATCGAATTACCTTGCGAATTATCTCCTTTTAATATACAGCTTGGATACTTCATAGTAATGCCACTTCCCACATTACCATCAACCCATTCCATGAGTCCACTTTCTTCTACAACAGCACGTTTAGTAACTAAATTATACACATCCTTGCTCCAGTTTTGAATAGTCGAATATTTCATATGAGCACCCTTACCGACAAATATTTCAACGACGCCTGCATGAAGAGAATTTACAGAATAACTCATCGCAGTACATCCTTCGATATATGATAATTCAGCTTCATCATCTACTATTATTATTGTTCGTTCAAATTGACCAAGAGCCATAGAATCAATTCTAAAGTATGACTGAAGTGGTCTATCCAACTTAACTTTAGGGGGTATATATATGAAAGAACCACCACTCCATAAAGCTCCATTTAAAGCAGTAAATTTATTCTCGTCATATTTAACTAGACTATTAAAATATTTATAAAATAACTCAGGATAATATCTTAAGGCATCGTCCGTACTTAAAAATATTACACCCTGTTCATTTAGTTTAGATTCCAACTTATGATATATTACTTCACTTTCATATTGATTAGTAACGCCATCTAAGTATTTATTCTCAGCTTCAATTACCCCAAGCTCACTAAAACGATTACGAATAGAACAATTTACCTGATTCCAGTCTTCAGCTTTTTCTCCCTCTTTTTTATAATAGTTAATACTTGAAAAATCTATATCTAACTTAGGTCCAAACTCCGGCATATTCAACTCTTCAAACTTTTTTAAACTCTCAAGTCTAAAGTTTAGCATCCACTCTGGTTCACCCTTAAGTGCACTTACTTTTCTAATAGTTTCTTCATTTAATTCTGTGAACATATGTATCACCACGAATAATTATATCATAACAAAAGAAAAAATCTTAAAAAAACTTTAAGATTTTT
>CACYEG010000071.1 GCA_902773365.1 uncultured Erysipelotrichaceae bacterium | reverse complement strand
GAACAGCGATTCGAGGGGACCCTTTTTGCTCCATATAGCGTTACGCAAATAGAAAGCGTTTGTCTACCAGTTTTAGTATCATCTTCATAGTTTGCTTTTTCCATATTAAATACTGGTGCTGATATAAATCTACCCGGACATTTTATAGAATATGATGATTGATAAGATTTATTGTTATTATACGTAGTAAAATCAAGTTCTACATTATTTGATTCCATAGAGATTGCAAAAGAATGTAACAAACTATCAGGAGATTCAACATCTGTTTTTTCAATATTAAGGCTAATAATACTGCCGTTATTTTCTTTACTAGATTCTATTCTGACAGAAAAGTTTTCAGGATATTTAATATGAGTTACAACTGCATTTCCAATTGTTTCACTACTAAAATCTATAATTTTCGTAGAATCATATGGAAAATAATTCATTATTGAACTTAATAATGGATTATTTGGACTAACATTATTTAAGCTCTCCATAATTTTCCCTCTTTCATTAATTTGACTAATATACTAGCATAATTTCGTTATATAGTCAAAAAAACTAAGCAACTTATTACTTAGTTTTACTTTATTTCTAGTATTTTAACTGTAAATGATCCATTAGGACTATCTACGCTTACAGTTTCTCCTAGCTTTTTACCTAAAACGGCTTTACCTATAGGAGATTCATTTGAAATTCTGTTTTCAAATGGATTAGCTTCTAAAGAACCAACTATCTTGTACTCCTCTTTATCTGATTCATCACCATCGTAGGCGATAACTATAGTAGAACCGACTCCTACTACACCATCTTGTGCTTCTTCTATAATTTTAGCATGTTCTAACATGTATTCTAGCTCTTTAATGCGTGCTTCTAGTTCTGCTTGATCGTTTCTTGCGGCATCGTAATCTGCATTCTCAGATAGGTCTCCTTGCGCTCTTGCATCCTTAATTGCTTCTATAACTTGTGGACGTTTAACAGTCTTAAGTTCATTTAATTCTTCTTCTATTTTTATATATCCTTGGCTTGTCAATAGACATTCATCTTTTTTTGGCATTTGCCCTCACCTTTCACTTTTTTATTTAAAAAAATTAACCTTCTTATCGAGGTCGAAATAAGAATACTACAATTCATCTAAAATGTCAAATACTTTTATTCTCATTATACTCATTTTTTCTACTGGTTTTGAGCACCTAATTTTAACTATTTCTTTAGGATGATTACATATTTCGATAGTCTCGTTATCTTCATTTAATATTTCATCTATAGTAAACTCAAATTCGCGTGAATTTGGTCCAAATACTTGTACAGTATCGCCTAATTTAAAGTAATTTCTAACTTCTAAAGTTAAATACTTTCCATCGCTATCAAGAACTAATCCTAAAAAGTCTTGATTAGATTCTTCTATTCTTCCATTATAGTACTGTTCATTGTGTGTTGGTAGTCCCCTATAAAATTGGCTTACTGAATCTCTATTTGCGACTCTATTAATGATATTCGTAGCGTACTCTATATATTCATGAGTAAGAGTTTTACTTTTAATTCGTTCTAGTACCCTTCTATATATATATAGTACCGTTGCAATATAATAAATTGAACGCATTCTTCCTTCAATTTTAAAAGAATTTACTCCGTCATCTATCATACTAGCAATTTCTGTAATCATATTTAAGTCTTTGCTCATCATTTCGAATGATTCATCATAATCACATTTAAAAGACCACCTACATACTTGAGCACATCCACCTCTATTTGCATCTCTATTCGTAGTATAATTCGATAGAACACATCTACCACTAAATGATGTACACATTGCTCCTTGTATAAAGCACTCGATATCTAATCCTGTTTCTTCTTTTATTCTTATGATATCTTCTTTAGAAGCTTCTCTTGCTAAGACTATTCTTTTTACTCCTAAATCCTTATAATATTTTGCAGCTCTAGAATTTAATACACTTGCTTGAGTACTCAAATGTATCTCTAAGTCTAGCCCTAATTTTTTTACAGTATCTATTACTACTGGATCACTTACAATGATTGCATCTACATTGATATCGCTTAGATATGTTAAATATTCTTCTAGTCCGTCTAATTCTTCATTATGAAAAACTATATTAACTGTCACATATACCTTTTTATTTAGAGAATGAGCATATTCTACATATTCTTTTAGTTCATCCATTAAAAAGTTAGTAGCGTTTGCTCTTAAACCATATTTAGACCCACCTAAATATACAGCGTCTGCACCATATAATAAGGCAATTTTCAATCTTTCTTTATCTCCAGCTGGACTCAATAGTTCTATCACTTTATATCACCTATCCTATATATGGTCTTTTCATCTAAAAAGCCCCTATTTGCATCTACTACTTTACCTGTAATGACGTCTTTTATTGTGTTTATATCCATGTAAGCAGTATTAATTAAGTAATATTTTAAATTGTAATCTAATTCTTCGATAATAGACCTATAATCGAATGGTATAGAATAAAATATGGCAGTACCATATTCGTTTTCTTTTAAAAAGAAATCTTGATTTTTTCTTTCTTCATTTATAGTCATTTCTTTAGTAACTGTAGCACCTATATGTTTTGTAAAATTCGATACGAGTAGTCTTCTTGAGTACATGATTAAAGGAAAACCAAATGTATTTAATACAAGATTTTTAGTAGATTTATCGATTATTAGCTTTATTTCTTCTTTAGTTATATCTGTACTAATAACGACGCTATCAAAATCTTTTAACCAGTGATTTACTGTTTTATAGCAATTATTTAAATGATTTTGATATAGTATTACTTCATATCCTTTTCTCTTTAATATTTCCAATAGTCCAATATCTTCTATTACAAATCCCTTTACATTTTTAGGAATATCTAATTCGACAAATTTATCTATATCATCATCTTCTAAAAGTCTATTTATAAAGACAAAAGATCTTACATTTGTCGAACTTATTTCAGCAAAACTAAATGCCGGATATCCCACGGAATAATCTTTTAACGGAAAAAGAAAGTTAGTAATACCTAACTTTTTATATTCTTTAATATCTTCAATATTGCTTACTGATATTAATATCTTATCTCGTTTCATTTTCGACTCTCGTACTAACACTTAGACCATCTCCGATGTCCAATAGTTTTGTCGTATATTCTTTATTAGCTTTTAAAAATTCAATATATTCTTCAATCTTGGATGCAATACTTCTTTGATTTTTAGTTATGTCTTCACTTGTGTTTCCAACTAACCCATGAAATTTTATATTATCTGATATAATTACTCCATTTGGACTTAAATAATGAGAAAATTTCTCAAAAAACTTGATATATTGACCTTTAGCAGCGTCGATAAAAATCAAATCGTATTCTCTTCCTATTAAATTTGCTTCGAGTGCATCTTGGAAAACAACTTCAATTCTTTTCTCTAGTCCACATTTTTTAATATTTTTAAGCGCTTCCAAATATCTTTTTTCATCACGTTCAATTGTAGTAAGTGTAATATCAGGAGCAACACTTGCCATAAGTATTCCACTATATCCTATTGCGGTACCTATTTCTAGTATTCTTTTTACGTTGTGAAGTTTAATATACTTCATAATAAAAGCAATAGATTCTTTCTCAATAATAGGTACATTATATTCTTCGGCGTACCTTTCCATTTCTAGAATTGTTTCTTTCATAAAATCACCAATGACTAAATTATAGCACATAACGTAAAATTTAGCAAATTAGACTAAAAAAGTCAGCTTTCTGCCAACTTTAATTTATTTATTACTTATACACGTACCATAGTCCCTTACTTTTAAGGTCACTCACTATTTTAGCATGTTCATTATAATCTTTGCTGAAGTATGTTTTACCATATTTATCTGCGACAAAGTATAAATATTCATGATTTGTTGGCTCTATTGCAGCTTCAATCGACTCAATACTACTTGATGCGATTGGCCCAATGGGTAGTCCCTTAACGCATTGTCCTCTTGTATTATATCCATTGCAAGAATTTAATTCGTTCACTGTTAAATCTTTTGAGAAATCTTTTCCAACCGCATAATATGTGGTAACATCACTTCCAAGTGACAATCCTGTTTTAAGCCTATTGTAAAATACACCTGATACACCTTTTCTATCAGTAGAACCGGCACTTTCTAATTCTATTATACTAGCGAGCGTTAGAATATCATGTATATCATAACCGTTAGCATTTATTTCACTTTTATATTTAGAAACTTTTTTATCTAAAGTAGAAATCATTGTTTCTATTATTTCTTCTAAAGTAGCATCACTTTCAAACTCGTATGTATCGGGGAATAAATAACCTTCTAGTGGATGATATATGCCATTTTGCAAAACTTTTTCAGTTAAAACTGGATACTTATCTATCATCTTATTTATAAAGTCTCTATCATCCATCTTTTTGATAATGTCTTCTTCATTATAGTCGAATTTTTTTGCAATAACGCTAGCAATATAAGTAAGTCTCTTACCTTCTACAAATGTAAGCCAAACAGTATCTTTGGTTACTTTACCGTTAATAATTGCATCATATATTTCTGTGGCACTCATATTCTTATATAAAATATATCTGCCTGCTTTGGCAACCCCCGGATGTAATTTTGAATATACTTTTAAAGTAAGGTCATTTTTTATTAATTTAGCTTCTTTTAGGTTTTTAAATAAAATTACAAGTGGCGTTCCAGGCTTAACTATAAATTCGATAGCCTCTGTACTATTCTTATTTATTGGCGACATTGAAGATGCAAAGTATATATATCCTGCTAAAATAACGACAATCAAAGAAGTAAAAAAAGCAAGAATTAATCTAGTTGTTTTCTTCATCTTGCCCGTTTTTATCCGTTTCTTTATTATTTTCGTTTTCTTTAGCAATCTTTCTTTGTGCACTTGCAAGAACTGACTCTATCATATCCCATTCTTCATCGGACTCAACTGGATTTAGCTTTAAATCCTTTCCAGTTGGATCATAAACTGAAGCATATGTCCTATAATTTCCATTTTCATCTATAGTATGATCGGTATAAACTATATAGCTTTTTTTATATTCATCGCTATCTATTGTGAGTACTACTTCGCACTCCATAGTTTCTCCTTTATCAGTAACTATAGAAAATAAATTTTTATTTTCCTTTGCAGCATCATTCATCATAACCATTTCCTTTCATTCTTAAATATGTATTTAATATAACGCTAGCAGCGACTGCATCTATTTTTCCTTTGCGTTTCTTTCTACTCATATCGGCATCGAGCAAATACTTTTCTGCTTCCATGGTAGATAATCTTTCATCAATTAGTACTATCGGTACATCGATATTTTTTTCTAAAAGTTCTTTAAAATCGATACTTCTTTTAGACGCAAAGCCAAGTGAATTATCCATATTCTTAGGTAACCCTAAAGCAATTTTTCCTATATTTTCTTCTATAATAATTTGTTTTAAAGGTTCGATAAGTTCGCTCGGATTATTGAACCTAATTGTTTTATATGGATTTGCAATAGTGTGTGTCTTATCACTGATTGCAATACCAAGTGTCTTAGTACCCAAATCTAATCCCAAATATCTCATTTTATATAGTCTTTTAGTAAAGCCTCGATTATTTTTGTTCGATCTAAGCTCGTTATTTTCTTTCTAGCGTCTTTATAACTCGAAATATATCCAGGATCTCCGCTAATTAGATATCCTACCAACTGATTAATTGGATTATATCCTCTTTCTTCTAGTGCATCATATATTTCGTTTAACGTCTTCTTGACTAAAGCTGTCTCTAGCTCTTCGACGTTGAATAATCTAGTTTCGTACATTTAATTCACCTCATCAAATTTAATTCTAACAAAATTAACTAATTTACTCAACATTTTTATTCTCTATTCTCAATTTTAATTAATACTTCACGCGGTTTGCTTCCATTGGCTGGTCCTACTATACCACGTTCTTCAAGCAAATCCACTATGCGCGCAGCTCTATTATATCCTACTTTAAATCTTCTCTGTAAAAGGCTTGCACTAACTTTACCAGTTTGTATGGCAAATTCGACAATTTGGTCATACAGTGGGTCGTCGTACTCTTCACTTGGAGAATTTTCTCCGGCCATATGTGATTCAGGGATTTCCTCGAATCCGGAATCGTATGATGCACTTTGTTGATCACACACATACTTAATGACGCGCTCAATTTCATCGTCACTTATGTAGTTACCTTGTATACGAACAGGAATATTTTCACCAAATGGCAAATATAACATGTCGCCTCGTCCTAAAAGTTTTTCTGCACCCTTCATATCTAGGATGGTTCTCGAATCGATTTGACTTGCTACAGTAAATGCAATACGTGATGCGATATTCGCTTTAACTACGCCTGTT
>CACYEG010000070.1 GCA_902773365.1 uncultured Erysipelotrichaceae bacterium | reverse complement strand
CTTATCTATAAAGATAAAGACTCGTGGCATTTATTCGATAGAGAATTTGACGAATATCATTCTCAAAATATCGAAGAAATTAAGGAATATCAGAAGAAAAAATATATAGAAAATATCAAAGAAAATATTAATGAGGAAGACTTAAAAAACTTTATTATGGTTCAATATACTGAACCAAAAAGACATATGAGTGCGGATGAATATTTACATCACGTATTAAAAAATATCGATAAGGGGAATAACCATGAATAATGACAGTTTATATGGATATTATTTAGAAAAACTTAAACCTATTCCAGACTTCTTAGAGGATTTTCTCAATGTACCTAGTCTTGTTCGTCTAAAAAAAGTCGGTTATTTCTGCGGAATGGATTATGCGTCTAAAGATATTTATTCATTTAAAGAATATATTTCTAGATTCGATCACTCATTGAGTGTCGCACTTTTAACGTGGAAATTGACACACGATAAGATAAAGACTCTTGCAGCGTTATTTCACGATATAGCGACTCCTTGTTTTGCACATGTAATCGACTATATGAATAAAGATTATACCAATCAAGAAAGTACAGAAGAATACACAGAGAGAATTATAAGAGAAGACGAAATGATAAGTGTTCTACTTTCGAAACATAATATTCCAGTAGAGGATATTATAGACTTCAAAAAATATAGTATAGTCGATAATAAAAGGCCGAAGTTATGCATAGATCGATTCGATGGTATAGTTCTTTCTGGCATCGCTTGGTGTAAAACAATTGGAAAAAAAGAGATAGATAAGTTAGTCGATTCACTTAAAATATATGAACTAGATGAAGAAGAATTGGGGTTTAATAATAGAGAATCCGCGGCATTAGCGATGGATACTAACAATTTAATAAATAAATTATGTCACTCAGCACATGACAATTATATGATGGAGTTACTGGCAGATATAACAAGGCGTGCAATAAAATTAGAATTGGTAAGATATGATGATTTATTCTATTTAACAGAAGATGATTTCTTTGACATTTTAAATAGAAGTGTAGACGTTGAATTAATTGAATTATTAAAAACATTTAAAACTATTAAAATGTTTGAAATTAAAGAAATTAGCCTGAAAGATGTTAAGCCTAGATTAATAGATCCACTTGTCGATGGAATACGTTATAGCAAGTTATATAGTGAGGTAAATGTATGAAAAAAATGATAACGACTCTTTCTTTTTTAAGAAAGGACGATAAGATATTGCTAGCAAGAAAAATAAAAGGATTCGGTACTGGCAAACTAAATGGCGTAGGTGGTAAAGTAGAACCAGGAGAATCTATAATAGATGGCATGATTAGAGAGACTGAAGAAGAAATTAGAGTAACTCCAGTAGATTACCAATATTATGGAAAAGTCGAGTTCGATGAATTCATAAAAGGAGAGTCGGTCAAATTGACGTTTCATGTATTCGTAGTAACTTCCTGGACTGGTGAAATAGGTAAATCAGAAGAAATGGAGCCATATTGGTTTGATGTCGATGATATACCATATGATGAGATGTTTGAAGACGATATATATTGGCTTCCAATAGTATTAAAAGGTAAAAAGGTGGATGCTTATTTTAGATTTGATGAAAATTGGAATATAGTAGAAAAGAAAATTGAGGAAAGTTAAGGAGTAATTATGTTAAAACTATTTGATAAAAATAATAAAGAGATTAAATACGATATCAATACTTACATTACAGATATATTTCCACTAGAAAACTTTTCAGCATTTGGTCTTACTATGGACGGAAAATACTTTAAAACAGGAGAACATGCGTTCCAATATTTGAAGTATAATAGCGAAGAAATTAGAAAAGAAATAATTAACAGCAATAACCCCTATGATGCAAGAGCCATCGGGGGGGGTATAGACTTAAAAGAATAGAAAATTGGAGCAAAGTCAAGTACCAATATTTAGAAAAAGTATTCGAATTAAAAGCAAGACAAGACCCAATTGTAAAGGAGTGCCTTATGAAAACGGGCGACTACACGATATGTGAATTTTGTGTCGATGAAGATACAGAGTGGGGGCTTGATAAAAATGGTATTGGAGAAAACAGGCTCGGCAAAGCTTGGATGAATGTTAGAGAAAAATTGAGAAGCGAGGAATAAATTATGAATAAAGATTTTGCAATCATAGAAATAGGTAGTACAAATACTAAGTTACATGTGTATAGTGAAAACAATCTAATATATAGTGATAATATAACTATAGAGTTTAAAAAACACTACAAGCAAGAAAATAAGCTAAACGAAACTGATATAGTTGCTTTATATAAAGTGATTGAGAGAGCGAAAGAGTATACTAGCAACATTCACATTTACGGATGTAGTATATTTAGAAGTATAACTAAAGACGAACT
>CACYEG010000069.1 GCA_902773365.1 uncultured Erysipelotrichaceae bacterium | reverse complement strand
AAATGTTAGCTCTCTAGGGTCTTCGAATCTATAGCCCATAAAGTCATAACCAAGTTCATGCAATCTAAAATTTTTAATCATTTCTTTTGTTACTGCTAACACTATATCAACTCCAAAACCTCTTTAATTATAACATTTTACACAATTTATAACAATATTATTTTTAGATTTAAAAAACTATAGTAAAATTATTATGGGTGATGAAAATGTATGATATTATAATTGTCGGTGCAGGTCCTGCTGGTATGACTGCTGGAATATATGCTAAAAGAGCTAATAAAAATGTTCTTATTTTAGAGGGAGCTACTTATGGTGGAGAGCTTATGGAAACCAATAAAATTGAGAACTATCCAGGAGAAGTTAGTATAAGCGGTGTCGATTTAGCCTATAAATTTTATGAACAAGTTATTAACCTTGGTATAAAAGTAAAATTTGAAAAAGTAATTGATATAAGCAATAATGATGAATATAAGGAAGTAATAACAAGTAAAGAAAAATACAAAACAAAAACTATTATTCTAGCTACGGGAAGAGATAAAAGATTACTTGGTCTTCCTAAAGAAAAAGAGTTGACAGGAAGAGGAATCTCCTACTGTGCCACTTGTGATGGCAACTTTTTTAAAAAGAAAGATGTTGCTATCGTAGGTGCTGGAAAAACAGCAATCGTAGATGCTCTTTATCTATGTGATATCGTAAATAAAGTTTATCTAATCTATCATAGAGATGCTTTTAGAGAAGATGTTAGCGAATTAGAAAAAAAGAAAAATATCGAGTTTATCTTAGGTAGTGATGTTACTAAATTAATCGGAGATGAACAACTTGAGAAAATAGAAATAACTAAAAATGATGGAACAAAAAGTGAGCTTGATGTTTCTTGCCTATTCGTAGCCATTGGAAGAGTTCCAGAAAATCAAAACTTTGCAAAAGTTATTGAATTAGATAAAGATGGTTACTTTATGGCAGATGAAAATTGTCACACTAATGTACCTGGCATATTTGCTTGTGGTGATGCTAGAGTAAAAGTATTAAGACAAATAGTTACTGCTACAAGTGACGGTGCCATAGCAGCTACAGAAGCAATTAAATATATGAATCAAAAAAAATAGATTATCTAATAATCTATTTTTTTATTATTTCAATGTTGTTTGGAATAGCTCCATCTTTAATTTGAGCTTGTTCACTGACTTCTATCGATTCTAAATTTTTGCAGTTAACAAAAGCATTTTCATCAATACGGATAACTGAGCTAGGTAATATTACTTTTTTAATGCTATTAATGTTATTAAATGCATATGAATCAATAGCAAAAACTGGCTTATTATTATGTTTATCAGGTATTTCTACTACTTCCTCTTTTTTTATTCCTTCAACATACTTTTTTACTTCACAATTTAAATTGTTGCATGAATAAATTATTCTTGGATTGATAAATCCCACAGAAGATATCCCAAAAAATGTTACTAATAATATAAATAAATCTACAACAATATTACTTTTTCTTATATTTGTATCTATTTGATTTATTTGCTTTTTTAGATAGATAAAATAAATATAAATATAAAAGATAAGTAATGATAAAAGTGAAATATAAATTGCTAAATCATAATCTATTATAAGTTTGCTTGAAACAACTAATGCTGCTAGTATTCCATATATAACACTAATTATGTGTCTAATTTTAGTTATTTCTTCTCCCGTATACAGCATACTTTCCAGTGGTTTAATTTTAGTTGAATTATCACTAGTAACCACGTTTGGAAAAGCTAACCTATAAATAGGAGATACTAGCGTAGCAAAGACGAAGAATAAAATAAAATCTGCTAAAGCATATCCTGTTGAATAAGTATTTGCAATTACTAACAAACTTATTCTTGTACTAATTAATGTATAAAAAGCTTCTTTTTGATGATTTTGAAAAAATAATTGGCTAATTGGAATAAATACAACATATCCCCAAAAGAAAGAAGAAAATAATTCAAAAAATACAGCAAAAGAAAGTGACATTGGAGTATTAATAATTCTTATAAATGACTCAAAAATTGAAGAAATAGGTTCCATCATTTTTTCTCTCCTTATCTATATACTATTTCAATACTAGAATCTATAGCATTCTCTTCTATAGATGTACCTTCCTTTATTTCTATGTATTCTATCTTGTTGCAGCCTTGAAATGCTTTAGTTTTTATAGAATTGACTGTTTCTGGTATTTTAACTGCTTCTATTTTTTTATTATTAGAAAAAGCATTTTGACCAATAGTAGTTACAGTTTTTCCTTTATAACTAGACTCTATCTCTACTACTTTTTTACTATTTAAACCTTCAATATATTTAACGACTTTACATGATGTATCATCACAGCTATAAATAATACGAGGATCTTTAAAAAATGCTAATGCTGAAGCTGCCACAATAATATATATAAGATAAATTGGATTATGTGACACTGTTTCATTTGCTTCTTTATATTCATATTTTTTAGGATAAAAAATATATACGTAAATATAAAAACCTGTCAAAATCGCTAGTGAAATAGCTACTGGAAGAACTTCATAGAATATAAATAAACTAGATAATACTAATCCTCCAATTATTCCGTAAATGATACTTATTATTAATCTATATTTTGGAATATCACTAACTCTTAGTTTCTGGTCATTTTCTATATTATCTTTAGAATAAGTATATGGTCTTTTCGTTTTTATACTTCTAACGAACGTTACGATCATAAATAACGGGAATACCGTAAATGCTCCGATAAAGACCGCATGGAAATCACTCATTGCAATTCCAGGGAAATAAAAGTCCAGTATTAATAAGATACATGCTCTTAAGGCAAATAATGTTATAGTTGCTAATTTTGCACGTTTTGGAAAAAAGACATAGCTAAATGGATAGAAAACAAAAACTGTCATGTGAATTGATACAAATGCTTCTATAAATAAAAGTATACCAAATGGCATATTCATATCAGACGTAAATCCATCAATTAAACCTTCTATTAACATTGAAAACATATTGTTTGTCATCCCCTATTCTTTTATTTATTATTCTTGAAGTTTTTTATTCTGTCAAGTGTCTCTTTAACACTAGCTTCTCTACCAATGTTAGTTGGTTCGTAATATGTATGGCCTTTCAATTTTTTAGGTAAACATTCCATTTTTGTTAAGTGCCCTTCATAGTTATGGGCATATTGATAACCTTTTCCATTACCTAATTCTCCATCTAGCTTTGTTACGGCATTTCTTAGATGTAACGGAACTGGTTCGTTCATAGTTTCTCTAGCATCACTTTGAGCTTTCATAATTGCTCCTTCAACGGCATTAGACTTAGGTGATACACTTAAATAAATAACCGCTTCTGCTAAATTAACATTACATTCAGGGATTCCGATATAATGAGATGCTTCATAAGCTGCTACTGCAATTTGTAAGGCGCTTGGATTAGCTAAACCTACATCTTCAGAAGCAAATCTTATTAATCTTCTTGCTATATAAAGAGGATCCTCTCCTCCTTCAATCATACGTGCTAAATAATATAAAGCAGCATCAGGATCACTATTTCTCATAGATTTATGAAGTGCTGAAATTAAATTATAATGATTTTCTCCATTTTTATCATACAAAGATACTTTTTCACTTGTAGTTTTCTCTATTAATTCTTTTGTAACTATTCTTTTTCCACTTTTTAATTTAGTTATGTTAATTGAGTTTTCTAAAGTATTAAGAGCACCTCTTGCATCTCCACCGCTAATATTAGCAATAAATTCTAAAGAAGAATCATCAATAACTACATTATGATATTCTTCTATTTTTTCTAAAGCATTTTTTAATACTTTAACTAAATCTTTAGTGGATAGACTTTCTAATACGTATACTTTGCTTCTCGATAAAAGGGCGCTGTTAACTTCAAAAGAAGGATTTTCTGTAGTTGCTCCTATTAAAATTATCGTACCATTTTCTACATATGGTAAGAAAGCATCCTGCTGTGCTTTATTAAATCTATGTATTTCATCTACAAAGACAATTGTCTTACGATGATTAGAGTTATTAAATTTAGCTCTATCTATCAATTCTTTTATTTCTTTAACACCACTAGTGACTGCACTTAACTCATAAAATGATGAATTAGTCTCTTTGGCAATTATTTTAGCAAGTGTCGTTTTACCTACTCCAGGTGGTCCCCAAAAGATCATCGATGTTACTTTATCTTCTTCAATCATCAATCTAACTGGTGATCCTTTTCCCACAATTTTATCTTGTCCATAAAACTCATCTAGAGTTCTTGGTCTCATTCTTTCAGCGAGCGGTTGATATTCTATGTTTTCTTCTAAATCAAACAAACTATTCATATTAACCCTCCTAGTATCATTATATAATTATTTATCTTTTTTTAACATACCTATATGAAAATCTTCCTTCATCTGTGACATCAAATCTATCACCAAAGATTTCTCTTTCGATCATAACGTTTTCGTCATTTCTATGTATTATATTTGTACATATTACCATTCCATCGTTGTTTGAAAGTGCTGCTAGATTATCTCTTAAAGTACGTAACTTT
>CACYEG010000068.1 GCA_902773365.1 uncultured Erysipelotrichaceae bacterium | reverse complement strand
TGCATCAATTACTTCACTTAATTTTGCTCTCATAAAAATCATACTCCTTTCAAAAAGTTCTTGATAATAAAATTATACCAAAAAAAGCTGAGTTTTTCTCAACTTAAGCAATATTTTATATATAAATTTTAATTTAATACTCATTATTCCCCATAAAAATCGTATCACCACTTTTAACAGTATAGAATCCACTATCACTTGTTGGAGTATAGTTTAAACCTTTGTATTTCATAACAGCTCTTATGACTGCTTCAGCATACTTTTTATAATTTTTCTTTAAATCTTCTGCATCACTTTTATTATCTAAAAAACCATATTCCACAATAATTGCTTCGGTATTTGGCGTCTCTCTTAACATGTAATAATAATCTTTTGCAGGATTACCTGGTAATCTTCGTTGATAATATTTTCTCGCTTCCTGTCCTTCCTGAGCTAAGTTATTTAAAATACTTTCTGATAATGTTGATTTATTTCTTAGTGCATATATTACCTCTGCCCCGTCTGCACCTCCAGCATTGATATGATTTGAAATAACGATAACGTCTTTTCCACTTCCAAATTTTTCTAGGGCTCTTTGGGGCCTAGTTGTACTAGTCAATTCTTCATCTTTTGTTCTTGTCATTGCTACTGGTACTCCTAATTCCCTAAATCTATCATACATATATTCACTTATAGCAAGAGTTAATTCTTTTTCTACTATGCCGTTACCAGTTGCACCCGAATCGACTCCACCATGTCCAGCATCCACAACAATGCCAGTTAATGCTCTATCATACATATTATTCACCTAATTTAATGTATGATTATTTTGTTTTTTTGTGTAAAAAAAGGATAACTTTTGTGAGTTGTCCTTTTTATTCTTTATTGAATTTTTCATACTCTATATATAAGTTAACATCTTCAAGTTTAATGCCAGAACTAATTATATTATCGTATGAAAGCATCAGATTAATATCGCTAAACGTACTATCAAGGTTTAATAAGTTTTCTTGTGTTAATGAAATATTGTTTAGATTGTATTTATCAACAATAAGTTGTTTTATTTGTTTTTCATCTAATAGAGCTATGTTATTTAATAAGTAAAGTTTATTGTCTAAAATATAAGATTTTAATTCTTCAAATTTCGAATTAATGTCTATTATACTTTGATTTTCATCTTGCTCTAAAGTTTTAGTAACAAAGAAAAGATAATTTGATGTAATTAGTTTAAGAGCTTCCAGTATTGTAGACTCATTAGTTAACTTAAGATATATTAGATTATCAAAACAAGATGAATCGAGTTCGTCGTATGCTTCAATTATTTTTTTAATAATAGAATTATATTCTAGTATCTTTTTTTCTGGTTTTTTAAATCTTCCGAATAATGGTTTCTTATTTTTCTTATTATTAAATTTCTTTAAAGCAACTTCGTTTTTATATATTTCCTTTAAAGCATTAGCTTTAATGTCTTTAATGTTCTCTCTTTTTTCTAACTTATCTTTAATTGTATTTAATAGATATTTATATTTGATTATTATGTCATATTCACATAATACACTCCGTAATTCTAATACTTCGCTATGGTTATATGCATTATTTTCAAAATATTTGTTCCTTATCTTATCGATATCTTTAAATTCTCCAAGACTATATGTTCCATTTATAAAGTTATTGAAGTTTATATAAGCATCGTTATTAATCAAATTGTCAATTTTTGCAGTGAGTGATAGTCTCAAATCATAAATTTCGTTATCTTTATGTTTTGATAAAAACTCTTGGTGTCTTAAATCGTAAAACTTATTTATCTGTTTTTCATATCTATAATAAATACTTTTAAAATTTGCTTCTAATATTTTAATAAAATCCGGATTTTTCCAATAGTAAGATTCAAATAATACTTTTAACTCTTCTTTAGAAACACCCATAATAACTTTATCCATGTAATCTTGGGCATATTCATTAAAGTCAAAATCTTCTTTTGATAGAGTAATATCTACCTTTTTAAATGTCTCTATTAGCCTATTTAAACATTCATTTACACTTTTTAAGTCTTCTTTGTAGTATCTATGTAGCTGATATAAGTAATAGTCTAAATGCATTTTTTCATAGGATGTATTGTATTCATTCCATTCATTCATGATGTTGCAAGTTTCTTTTTGTTTTTTTAAATTTTCAATATCAGGATTTATATGAAGATTATTAAAAACCTGGAGTCTTTTTTCTATTTCTCTTTTGATATTAGAAATCCTTTTTTTATCTTTTTCTTTTTCTTCATCAAGAAGTTTTTGCTTTCTAGATTTGGCATCTTTAGTTTTTATCGGAAGTATTTCAATAACATCTTTTAAGCCATCATATTCTTTTTCTAGTTCTTCAATCATTGCTTTTCAACTTCCTTTAACTTTTTTTCTTCATTTTCAAGAAACTCCAAGTGTTCTTTGACAAGTCGTAGTAAATCGATAAGTTCCTTATTCGTTAGTTTATCTAAATCTTCCATAAAATCACCTCACTATAATGTATTTATAGATTTCGCCTATCATCGTGTTACCATCATATAATCTAAATGATACTCTATATGTACCCGTTAGTAAATTGTTTTCCATCGCAAGCGACATACTATTTGTTGCACTTGGGTTTTCGAATAAAATATATTCATTAGAATTTGTACTAGCAACCAATGTGTCTGTTATATAATCTTGTATATTCACTTCTTCATATTCTGTAGAATATATTTGATCATATTTTCTTCTAAATAACATAATTCTGATATTCGGATTATTTAGAAGAGATTCGTATTCTATAGTGAAATCCAATGTGTTTTCTTTATCGCTTTTTAATACGACTGAATTAGGTGCTATTGTTGGTTTAAGTCCATAAGCTGTGCTAATAAAGTTGAAACTTAAATCATATTCACTAGGCGTAACTTTTTCATAATATACGCCATCGACTGATGGGAAAACTTCGAATACCATAGTATATTGGCCAGTCGACAAAAGAGAATTTTCTGCATCGACTATTAGCCATTTTTGTACATTACCAACAGCTTGGGCTAGTGTTAATCGATAATAACCATTTATATCAGCCTGGGCAGTCATATTTCCGTCTTTTATTGTCGTACCAACTAAGTCAGATCCTGATACAATTCTTCCGTTATGATCTTCAAAATGAACTTGTAACCCCAGTTTCTTATCAAAGTTACTTGTATCTGTTATTGTTTGACCATTCTGCGTAGTACTTTGATACGATACTGATAGATCAACTATATCGGTGTAACCAACATACAATGGATTATCTTCTATTGCTGCATTTATTTCAAGAGTTGCATCTTTATTTGCATATAGATTGTAAGTTAATTGAGAATGTTGAATACCTAATACAGTAATTATTGACTCTTCATTAGAATCCCTTATTTCTAAAAGTAAGGTGTTTGAAAGCTGATCCGTTGTAATATTTGATTCTTCAAAATCTACAATAAATATAAATTCCTCATTACTATCTGTTCCATCATAATATTCTAAATTTTTGGCAGAATCGTCGTAGTATGTCATACCACCCTTACTTCCCATCGGGACAAATTCTGATAGTTGGTATGAACACTCGCCTTCGTTAATATATTCCTGTTGTGTTTGAGCAAATTCATTGCTGTCTATTACGTGATAATAGTAATTGTTACCATTATCAGATAATTCCATCATTGTTATTTTGGTTCCTACTGGTAAAACAAATGAAGATGATAAAGCTCTATGGTATCCTGGCTTATAGAGATTTTTTCCGCTTCCATATAGTCCATAATACGCACTTAACTTACTCTTAGTTGTTATATTTGTTGAAGTAGACGCAAACAATTCATACTTATCTCCTGGTGTCATTGCTCCTTCGTATTCATTTGTTTGGAAAAGCGCAGTAGACATATTGACATTAATTACTAGTCTTTTTATTTCATTTTTTAAGGCATCAATTTTAGTAACAGCTAGCATTGATATTCTAACTGTACCTAAGTCTTTTTCAACAGTAATATTTTTAGAGTGATGCAAATAAAATAGGAATGTCGGAACAGTGTTTGTGCTGTCTTTTTCATAGCTATGTAAACCATTTATCGTATTGTTATTAATTGAACAAAATGACGTGCTACCGGGAGTTAACCATCCACTATTTGAAGACTCAATCGATAAACCAAAATTTGAGTTAGCAATATCCTCTGAGTTAGCAATTCTCGGTATATTATCTTTTAAAACAAGATTAATACCAGTCGTTAAGTCAGTATAGTCAAAATTTGTTATAGAAAACGTTGTATTAGGTTTAGCAAACTCTAAAAAAGATGTTTCAACTGACCCTAAAGTTGAGTATTTTGATGCTACTAGGTTGACGTTATATTCGATAACATTTTCACCAATAAACCACATATAGAATCTAGAAGATTCTGGAGTTGGTTTAATATATTTAACTTCATTAATCATAGTATCTTCGTTCATAAAATAACTATAAAAGCCATTCACCTTAATGTTATGGTTAGCTTCATGTAAACCAAGAACGTAACTACCTCTAGAGAAAGATTCATTCCATGTAAGGGTATCACCAGGAGCATGTGTTGATTTATACATTCCTGTATTTACTAATCCGTTATTATTATAATTATAAATACCCAAGAATGTCATTCCAACTACTTCGCCGTAATCAGTTACTTGTTGATCTTTTGCGACATTTAAATTTTTACCTTCGTACATGTATATTCTGTTGTTGACAGTTTTAGTATATGTATTATTATCTTCATCTATTGTAACAGATGCAGGGGAGTTATCGCTATCTAAGCTTCTAAATTTCTTTAAAAGATTAGCCCCGGTTTCAAAATAAAGCTCTGTATTATTTTTAATGGTTAGATCATCTACTCTACTTACTGCGAATAATTCCTTATCATAGTCATTGGCTCTATCAATTGCACCTTTTAATAGCATACTAGAATTATCTATTGTTACATAATTTACCCTCTGAATAGATATATTTCTTTTTGGATTATTTGGTGTGCCATAATTACTAATATTTAAATAGCTATCACCACTAGCGCTAGATGCATTACCTCCGCCATAGAATGATCCATCAATTAAAAAGCTATTGTAATTTTCAGCATCGATGTCTATATGCGTACCCTGAGTTACACTAATAAAGAACCAGTCATAATTCTCAGAACCACTTGCATTTGCTTCTCCACCACCAAAGATATGGCCATATACATGAATGTTACCTCTAGAAAGTGTAGAATCATTTCGAATTGCATTAGCACCCACATTAACAATGGTATTCCCGTAAACTACTGAGGTATTTGCGCCACCGTAAATATTTCCATAAATTGTACCTCCTGCAACATTTACGGTACTGATTGAATTATTATTTGCTTCAAGTCCTGTGTAAGCCTGGTTTCCACCACCAAATACGCATCCACTAACTGGCGAGCTGCCATTAGTAGAGCCAATAATAGTATTTCCATCGACTGATATATTAGTATTACCTTCAAGGGTAGCAGTAATTCCGTTACCTCCTGCATATGCACTTCCAAGTATAGTAGCGTCTGTAATTGTTACAAATGATGTACCTTTAACAATTCCTTGATTGCCACCACCGTAGACATTTGTTTGAATATTACCACCATTTATATCCACATGTGTATCGCCTGTAACTTTTGCAAGGTTTCCACCACCATATATATTTGTTGCATGTCCATCATTAAATGTAATATTTGAAGTCGTTACGTCTCCTGAATTATTTGATCCTCCATATATATTATCAATTGTACCATCTTCTATTGTTATATTTGTGGTCGTAACCCCGGCTTGATTGCCACCACCATAAATGTTTCTTATATTACCATCGTTAACTGTTATATTTGATATATCACTATTGGCCTGATTGCCACCACCAAATATGTTACTAATTTCACCATCGTTCACTAGGAGATTAGTATTTACTGTATTTCCACCTGCGTTATTTCCGCCAAATACGCTTTCTATTGTTCCAGTATTTATCGTTATATTACTTTGAAGAACTGTTCCGCTGGAATTAGAGCCACCATATATGTTATCAATTGTTATTCCGTTTTCAATAACATTCGTTGTTGTTGCACTAGCCTGATTGCCACCACCATATACGTTTGTAATTAAACCAGTACAAGAATTAAGTGTTACATTTGTTGTAGTTGTATCAACTTGATTGCCACCACCATATACATTTCCATTTATTCTACCTATTCCGTCTATTGTAACGTTTGTCGTTCCACAAGTGCCGCCTTCATTATTACCACCATAAACATTTTGTGTAGTACCATCAGAAATAGTAACTGTTGTTGTTGTTACGTCTCCCAAGGTATTAGAGCCACCGTATATATTAGTAACAGTTGAGCCATTCTGATAAACGTGCGTATTCGTAACACTTGATTTATTACCGCCACCATAAACGCTTTCTATTGTTCCACCGTTTAAGTATACTTCGTTTTGCTTTGTGTGAGTCCCTGCTTGGTCGTTACCACCAAATACACTAGTGATATCGCCTCCATTTATTGTAACTGTAATATTACCTACAACTTTTGGTGTATAGCTTGATGACCCTTTGCCACCACCATATACTGAACCAACGATAGTCCCATTATTCACAGTTACACTAGTATTATAAGATGAATAATTTGTATTTTCATTTATTGTATTTACTGAGCCATATGCTGACCCGCCATAAACATTACCTCTTATGGTTCCGTTGTTGACCGTCACTGTAACATTATCTCTAATATATGTACCTGGGGCATTAGTGCTTTGATATCCACCTTCACCACCACCATAAACGCTATTACTTATAGTTCCGCCGTTTATTGAAACATTTGTAGACCCATAAATGGTACCTTTTGTTTTAGAACCACCAAAAACAGAATTACTGATAGTTCCATTAGAAATGTCAATATTAATAGTTGATGAAATGTTACTTTTGCCGCTTCCATTATTATTACCACCGCCGTAAATACTACCACTTATTGTACCATCTAATACTTTTATTTTAGTATTTGTTGTTCCGCTTGATAAAGCATATCCCGTTGCACCATAATTACCGCCACCATATACATCTCCTGCAATAGTTCCACCATTTATTAATATATTAGAATTATTTACTGAGCCAACTTGGTCATAACCACTTTTTCCATTTCCTGCGCCAAAAACTCCACCCGGCGCAACTCCATACATTCCTGAGTCAGATCCACCGCCGATATGTGCTGATCCACCTATATAAACAAAAGAACTACCAAAAACTTCACCAGTTTGATTTGATGCGCCAGTACTTGCACTTCCGTTTGATCCACCAAATACGCCATATTTAACTGTTCCGCCAGTTACAGCGATAATGCGATTTCCATATGTTGTAGAAAGACCAGCTCCTCCGACAATCATATCAATTGTGCCACCTTTTACATAAATGTATGTATCATTAACATTTGATCTATTATTAGCAGTAAACGGGCCCCCAATTAAATTGTATATTTCTCCACCTTCAATAATAGCACTTCTTGCGGCATAATGACTCGAGCCTGATGTTCCACGACCACCCGAATATAATCCAAAGTCGTAACCAAGTTTACCATAACCAAAAATACCATTTTTAACTATTTGTGTAATTGCAATGTCGTTTGTCGTTCTTGTCCTAAGGTCTCCTCCCCAATTTCCCGAAGCACAAAAACGGACTCTTAAAGTATTATTTGTTGCTTTAGCTCTATCAATATCATTTCCCCAAATAGCTTTTCCGTTTACATACAAATTTGTACCAGATGAAACTGCTGCACCTGTTGCTCCTAATTTATCATAATGACCACTTTCTACTATAAATTTGTACTTTTTTGGAGTCGATGATGAACCAGTTTGACTAACATTGCCTGCATATGCCCCATTTGCACTGTAGTACTCTGTTGTGCCATTATAACTAGAAACAGTTCTTCCAGTTATACCTCGGCCAATTTTAACATTGTAATAGTTACCATATATATTATTACTGGCAAGCGATGAATCTGGGTTTGTCGATGTATTGGATGCGTTTCCCGTGAAATATGATGTACTATATATTGTTGTATATTCAATTCTCAAGTCAGCATTTGCATAAATATATGCATTGTTAATGCCAATTCTTGCATCATCCATATAATTGTTTCCATTATTTAGAGATGTTATTGTCATTGGAACTGTATTTCTTATATATCTACTTGATTCCCTGCTTACACTAGTTCTCAATACTAAAACGTTTGTATCTCTAGTTGTCAAGTAATAGTAAGTTTCATTAGGATCCACTGAACTAATTGCACCGTTCGTATAGTACTGCTTAAGTTGATAAACGGTACATCCAGATCTTTGCGTACAATTGCCAGTATGTAAATCTCCATTATTTGAATACATTCCATCTATACTATAACCGTTTCTTATAGTGGTTTTTGTAAAATATCCCGCAACTCCATTAGGCATTAAGTTTATTATTTCTTCGGTATAAGGAAGTAAAGATGCTCCAGTATTTGAATTTAAAATATAATAGGTTGCAGTTTCATCGTAAGTACTATTGGCACGTACATAATAGTCACACCCACTATACGAAGTACAATAATCAAAATAACCTCCATCGTGCGGTTCCAAATATTCCGAATAAGAACCCGCAGGAAAATCATCATACCTATCTATTGAATACTTTAAATAATAGGCGCTAAAATCTGTTATACCTTCGTAAATTTTTCTAGTTGCAGTAGTTTCAACAGTTTGCATACCAGTTGTAAAATTACTTGCTACATTAGATAAAGTAGTAGAATTAGTCATTTCATATGTTACACCAGTATTCCATAGAGCATACATTGTAATATTTATTGTTTGACTAACATCTGAAACAGGAATCTTTAAGTACCTTGTATAATCTGACATATCGATAGATATTTCGGCATTTTCATAATCGGTAATCCAACCCATAAATACCTTATTTGCAGGTCTTTTAGCGTATGGATTGTCAATTAATTCAATAGTTACGTTTCCATCAACTACGGGATAATACTTATAATAAATTATATCAGAATATGCTTCAGTATTACTGACATAACCTGTATAATTTCCTCCTATATCTGTACCACTATATTTTATAAACACTTTAACTAATGTATCATCAGTATATTTATTTAATCTGGTAAAATCTGGAATTGTGCCAGTAGATGTAAAATATGTATAATCCATTGCAGTATAGTAATTGTAATCTGCAACTAAATCGTTGATATAAACTACGTTATTATCCACTCCAGTTACATGTTCACTTATTGAAGTACTCTTTACATCTTTCCTAATAGAAGCATTTTTAGTAATCGTTTTATTTTTAATAAAGAAATTTTCATCATTAAAAACTATTTCATAGTTTTCACTAGCCAGTTTATTATAGATACTTGAATCAAGTTCAGATATGTTACTAAAATCTACAAGCTTTACTCCATCTTCTTCCAATATTTTTAGTTCACCATTGATAAGAACACTGTTACTAGTTGTACTATCAGCATTATTTATGTAATTTATGTTGTCAGTATTGCTAGATTTTATATTGAATATCGAATTACTTATTATAGAATTTGAATCACTTTCAAAAAGTATAGAGATTATATCATCTTTACTAGAAGAAACAATAGAACCATTAATAATTAATAACGAAATATTAGAATCTTTAGAAGATGAAGATACCAAACCTGTAGTTTTGGTAATTGAAAATTCTGCATTAACCATACTCAAGTTTTTAACAGTTGCATTTTCAATTGAAGAGAATAAAGAATCAGTAATTTTGACGTTATCGATAGTATTACCTAATCCGTCGATAGTACCAGAAAACGCCACTTTATTATCAATTGCTATATCGTAACCGCCATAATTAAAAGATTTTGTGATTTTATAATTTTTATCATGATATACGCTTGCATCGTCGCTTTCCATCAAACTCTTAAAATAAGCATATTCACCTGCATTAGAAATAATAAATGGATTTTCTATTGTTCCTGTACCACTTTTAAAAGATTGAGCTATAGCACCATCCCACGCACTATCTTCAGAATTTACGCTGAAAGTAGATATAAGTTTCCACGCTAAAAGCATAATAGCAAAAAATGCTATAGTAACTACTAATAAGCTATGTTTTTTTATGAATGCTCTAAACTTCACGATAAGCCTACTTTCCTATTGTTAATTCTACCATAATACTAGTAAAAAATAAACTATTTAGCAAAAAAAAGAAGAGGTTTTCCTCTTCATTAATAATTTTATTAAGCTTCATTAGCCTCTCTAATACTTAATTCAAGATTGAATGTTATATCGGTACCAGATGCGTTGTTTTCACAATCGATATCTTGACCTTCAATCCACATATAAATACGCATTTTAGTAATACCAGCATTTAGTGTAAATATATTATAATCTGTATTGGCTGCTAAAGTACCAGGTGTAGAAAGCAATATTCCAGAAGTAGAATATATTCCACTAGAATTTGTAACAGTACCAGCTGATACCACCTCTGAGAATGTAGTACTATCATATTGTGTTACAGTACCATTAACAGCGCCAATTAAATCTTGTGCTTTATTAGTAGGTATAGCAGCTTTAATACCATAATAAGTTACAGGACTTCCGCCACTTGCTGTAAGTGCGTTTCCCCCAGTAAATCCATATTCAGTACCTACACTATTTACTACTGCAGTTGAGTGTAAATCATTATTTGGTTCCCAAATCTTTACAGATGGGAAATTAGTATAATATGCTTGCGTTATGTCTTGAACAGTTGCAGTAGATGCAGCTTCTCCAATTGGGATGAAAGCAACACGTGCAGCATTTTTAAGGCCTCTATCTGTAGAACCAGCAGCCATAACTACATTAGAACCGCTATCAGATGTGTTGATATACACTTTTTTCTTTGCACTAACTTTAAAGAATAAATCGAACGCAACAAATTTAGTTTTATCAGTCGATTCATCGACAGCATTTGTAGAAAGTGTATAAGCACCACTTGTAGCATTAGTTCCTATTACACTGCTATACATATTTAATACTCTAGATTTAGCTGTACTGTTTTCTGTTGTTGCTCCAGATGTTGAAACTGCATCAAGTGTTTCAGGAATGAAGTTATTTGCACCACTATAAGCACCTGTCTTTATATCTGCTTGAGTAATGACTGACTTCCAAGTACTACCATTAGTAGATATCTGTAAACCATCGCTAGTTTCAACATGAACGTCAATGCTTTCAATGTTGACAACTCTATTTGCAGTGAACCATGCATAAGTTGATGCACCAAACATTACAATTGTTAAAAATAACAATAGTATAAGTGATCTAAACTTTTTGTTTTTCTTTTCATTTTTCTTTGCTTTTGCCATATAATTACCAACTCCTATTTCTATTTTTGTTCTATATGTTCTTCAGTGATTGTCATATGCATTTTTATTTCTCCACCCAATAGTGCATCCGTGCAATCCGGGTCATCGCCCTCTATCCAGACAACAATAGTAAATCTATCTAAATCGTCTGGTTTAAAGTTCGATACTTTTTCGATGATGATGGTTCCTTTATTATCTTCAATATCTTCAAAAGGTACCGTGTCTTTTTCTGGTTCACCATTCATGTGATTTTTCTTAGCATATGTTGTTGCTTCACCATTTCTATATATTCGAATTCTTATAGCTTTGTCGACATTTTTAATTATGTCATCTACAATTACTTCGTAGTGATAGTTAAGCACTTCATTGCCTTGATTTTCAATGAAAAATGTATATGCGATATAATTTTCCCCATTGTGTGAGCCTTCGCCTTCTTCGTCGATATTCTTAGGGAGCCATTTGTATGATATGTTGTCCATAAATTTAATCGGCGTTGCCTCAAGTTTCCTTTTACCGTGAGAATTATTTAAGCTATCGAATATCGCCATTCCACTTTCCAAAGTTTTATTGGAATCCAAGGTAACAGTAAATTTTCCTTCGTTATATATTATTTCGAGAATAATATACAAGATAATCAAGAACAAGAGCAACAACAATAAGGCTCTTCGTACAACTTTGACTATCTTCTTTCTTTTTTTTACCTTACTGGCGGTAACAACGACCTCCTTAGCCATAACATCACCACATTACATACATGTATCATCTACCATACGACAATATCGTAAAATATTTTTCATAAAAAGTCAATAATAATTTGTCGATTTTAAAATTAAAAATGAGAATCAATATTTATGTAAAATTTGATGTAAAATGTCTTTTTTTTTAACAAAATTCAACAAAACTTTTTTTAATCTTGTAAAATATAATTAAGGAAAGGAGTAACTATGTGTAAGTTTTTAGAAAAAAAACAATTTCGTATTCTATTAGCATTTATTGCGCTATTGCTCCTTATTAATTTGATGCAAGAAACATATGCAAAGTATGTATCAACTGCTGATGCAAGCGGCAATTTTACGATTGCAAAGTGGGTATTTAGTATAAATGATCAAGATGTTCTTGCGAACAGAGATTTCTCACAGGTTATCGTTCCTGTTGTTGAAGAAAACAATTACATCGCAAATGGTGTAATAGCTCCAACTAGCACTGCTTACTTTGATATAACGATTGATTCAACAGATGTTGATGTTTCATATACAGAGAATATAACTGTTACCCGAGCTCTTAGTAATACTGTTACAGATTTAAATATCACTGGATATACAAAAAATTCTGGACCACTTATTAATATTAGCGATCCAGAGGAAGCATTTATCAGCACAGACTATGATTTAGGAGAGCAAGGGGAAAATAGATATAGATTCTATTTCGAGTGGAATGACAATTCTACAGAAGAAAATATGGATAATGCCGAAGACACTATCCAAACTGTTGATGGCGTTGCAGCATTTACTGTAACAGTTAATTTTATACAAAAGGCTAACTAGGATTCTGTGTAATTATTATTTTGATTTTGATTGCAATCGTAGGACTACTAGGATTGCTTTTTTTATAGTTACTAGCATTTATTCCCCACTCGGTATCTATTTCATCGTTATTATTCTCGTAAGGCCAAACTAAGTCGAAATTTACCTTTTCAATCCCATTTCCTGCTTGAATATTAGTATTAGATTTACTAATTTCTAAAGAAAATGGATAGTCATTTAATAAGGCATTTTCTAACTCTACACTTGTCATATCGGTCGGCTGTATAGTTTGATTATAATATGTTCTTCCTTCCTCTGATATATAGGTATTGTTTAATAATCTAACTTCCAATATTTCGTATGAGAGAGAAGCGGACACTTCGCTTCGATTATAGGCTTTAATTTCATAGTGATAATCATTCATGCCGGGATATAAGCTATCTACATTGACATTAATAATATTAGTTACTTCGTTTTCACCTGCTTCAAATAATACGTCCCATCCTTTAACGTGAACTGAAACTGAACCATCAATCTTTGTTGCATATATAAACCAGGCGAAAGTATTTGCTGATATTAATACAACTAAAACAAGCAACCTAAAAAGTTTTATATTCTTTTTTTTACTTGGCTTAGCCATTATTCATTGTCCTCTTCATCCGTATCATTTTTATTAATTATTGGATTTAAAATTTCATACGCAAAGCTTACACCGACTATTACAAATATCAAATAATATAATATAGTATTTGTCATAGCACGACCAATCAGACTAAATAATACCGTGTGATATATAACTTTGCCATAAACATTATCTTCAATTATTTCTGGATCTTCAAATTCATTTGCAGTTCCTTTGGTTGTAAAAAAATACTTTTCTTTTTCTTTTCTAATATTAATTATTCTGTGTGTTATTGTTAACCCTTTCAATTCGTTTTTTTCTCCTAAATATGTAATATCGTCGCCAATTTTAAGCGTATTAGCCGCTTGTTTTTTAACAACTATGACGTCTCCCGCACGATATTTTGGAAGCATGCTTTCTGAAACAACTTGAAAAATATAAACGTTTCCTAAAGCAATTTTATTATTTGTAACTTTTTGTAAAATAGTTAATACTAAAATAAATACCAAGATGCACGTTAAAATCCATCTAATTACTTTAAATGTTTTTTTCATATAGCCTCCTCTATAATCTTGTATTTTCTATTTGCTCTAAAAAAGCTTTTATGCGTTTTTCGAAAGTATTTTGTATTTCGCTGATACTTGCTTCTCTTTTGGTTTTGATGATTGCAATTTTATCACCAATTCTTTCTTGTAAAGTAGTTAATGGCATATCCAAATTTAATTCGACTATTCTCTGTATTAAATTGTCAGTAATTTCACTAATTACTTCTCTTTCATTTTCCTTTGTTGTTTTTTCACTTAAGGTACTAATTGCCAAATAATCCATTAAAAAAGTATTATTTAAATATTCTTTTAATATACCATTATCCTCGTAATTTTTCTTGGATTTAACGCTTTTAGTGTCATCAGCAACGTGATTTTGCAAGTAATCCCAAAGTCGCATTGCATACTGAAAGTTTGTATTCTTTAATATTACATTTGTCTTTTTTATTGGAGGAATAACTCTTGCTACGTGCATTTTCTTTAAAGTTTTATACACTTCTGTATTAGATAGCATAGTAATGTCATCATCAAGTCGCTTAATTCGCTCCTCGACTGACATTTCTCCTCCAGCCCCCTTTTTGTCAATTAAACTTGAAGTATAGTTGAGCTCAATAAATACTTGTTCTTTCCCAACATTACTTTTCGCTGTATATTTGGCTTTTTTAACATCCTTTAAACTCGATTCGGTAATTATACTTTTCTTTTTTATTTCAACAAAGTTTCTCATATTGTTTATTAAAGTATAGATTAATCTATTTTCATATGTATCATAACTTTCATCTTTATTGGTGTTTAAAATTTTAGATGGTTTAACATCCCCATTATCCTCAATTTTTTGAATAAAATTTGTATGCCTTGCTAAATGTTTAATACTCTCGACAGTTGTACGCCTAGCCAATTCTATTTTAACAATTTCTTCCTCGTTTATGATGAATCGATTAGGATTTCTTAGTATATTATCTATATAATGAATTGTATCTTCCATAATATCTAACCATTCAAAATCAACTTCAACTTTATTTAAATCAGTAGAAATAGCTAAACTTGAGCGAGTATTATTATTAAATTTTGTAATATCACCATCATTTGATTCTCTCAATAAATTTATTATTTTTAATTCGCTCATAATGTCACCTATGCCATTTTCTTAAGCCTTAATAAATATTCAATACATTCTGACATTTTATTTTCCCCAAAGGTATCATTTAAGAATTTTACAAAGCCGTCTATTTCATCTCTAATGTAAGCGATATTTAATTGTTCAAATTTTCTTAAAATTTTACGCGCAATAAAGTAATCTATTCCCCTAATCTCATCACCACCACATGCGACAAATACTGGAACAAATTTTTTCATATGCGCAACAATTCTGTTACCAAATGCAATACGGAAATGTTTAATAACATAATCATCCATTTCTTCTATCTTTTTTAAATTATCTTCATGTATTTGATTATTGGCAATTGCATCTTGGAACAATTTATCTAAGTATGAATAATTAATGTCCTGACTAGGGGTATCGATCGGTTCAAATACAGTACCTTTGTCGTTAATATCTATTGGCATAGCACGGTCATAAACCTTATCTGTAACCATGAACGTTGAGTCATCGTTATTTATTGTACCGATATACCATACATTAGCTGGTATCTGCAATTTTCCTTCTTTTAAGTGAATTGGGTCATTTTTCCAAGCACTCGGTACGATTTCGACTATCCACTCGTTTTTATCTGGCATCTCCAAAATTGATAGCATCTCAGCGAAATAATACTCGACACGTGATATATTCATCTCATCTAATATTACAGTGTAAATGTCATCAGTATAACTGGCAACATACATTTCTTTTAAAACTTCTGTTTCATTAAATCTTTTTGTAAATTCATTAAAGTAACCAAAGAGTTCTGTCCTATCACGCCATGATGGTTGTACTGAAGCAATACAAGAGTCGTGCTTTAAAAATTTTCCCCAAGCATACGCTAAAGATGTTTTACCAGTACCAGAAATACCTTGTAATATAACTAACTTAGTAGATGCAAGAGCTGATACAAACAACCTAATCATATCTGTTGTATAGTAAAGACGCAATTGACTTGCAGCAAAATTTCTAAAAAGCTCAACTAATTCTGGTAACTCAAATGTATTCCCATAGTTCTGTATTTTGTAATCTTTAAATTTGTAGTCAACATCAGTAAGCTTAGGAAATCTGATTTCAGTATTCGGATCGACTGATTCATCTTCAGATGTCGTTTCTTCTACATCTGATTCATCAGGTTTCAATCCCAATTTAGAAACTTTCATCGCAAGTATAGTTTCTTTTTCTTTCATAAGTTTAGCAACTTCATTATTTAGTGTGCCAACTTCTTCAAGTAATGATTCTTGTTCAACTAAAGATTTTCTTATTCTAATGTATTTTCTTATTAGAAAGTATATTCCAAGAACTATTAGAGATAAAAATGCTAAGGTGACAAGAATAGCTATTCCAACAAGCAGCCACTCAGGAATAGAAAAATCATTTTTATAGTCTCCAACAATACGAACATATTCTGGTATATTAAATGCTGATTTAAATCCTTTAATAATACCATTAAATATATATTTTATCCCATTAAATATTTGGGATAAAAATTCGTATAAAAATCTTAGAAATGTATCCATAGTTACCTCCTAAATACTTATTATTTTTGATCTAATATGTTCCTTTTTTTTCATTAGTTCTTCAAATTCTTCTGAACCTTTATGAACTATTATATATTGGAATAAAATTAATTCCATAGTATTTCCTTCGAAAGCTGAATCAAGTTCAAGAATAAAAGAAAAACCTTCAGCCAAATACTTGTCAATAAGAACTTTATATTTTATATAGTCACTATATAATAATCTCATAAATATATGCTTCTTTGCAAGAGTAGAATCTAAAATATTAATTAATCTTTCTAATTTTTTTTCTTTTTCAAAAATCGTTGAAGGCAAATCAACAACAAATTTTTTTGTAAAATCTAAGGAAATTGCGTTATTTAAAACTAAATTCGATGTCAAAATGTATGTAATGAATGATTTATCCTCATTAATTATACCACCATTATACACCTTTTCTATTGCAGATTCGCTATACAAGTACGATATTTTTACGTTATGTTTCAAGTTGATACAGTAAAGGCTTCTATATAATCTTTTTTCAATAATATTAAAATCTCTTGTTACGAGTGCTTCTTCAAATGTTGATTTATCACACTTAAAGCCAACATACCATGTTCTTAATTTTTCAGCTAGATGTTCTCTATCATCAATTTTTATTAAGTCACTATTGGAAATATATTCGATTAATTCTCCCTCTTTTTCAATAGGGCAAATATCGTCAAAATATAAAATATAGCCAAAAAGTGCAACAATATTTTTTAAAATATTTCTATTGACATTTTCATCAAAGCTATTTAAAACGTCAATTAGCTCTCTATTTAATCGATCGGTAAAGTCCTTAATTTTTGAATAATTTGTTTCATCATAGTACCTTACCATAAAATATCTTTCAAGGAAAATAGAACATACTTCTTTAGAATAATTATGCTTTAACATTATTTTAAAAAATGATAAATAACTTTTCTTTAAGTATTCTAGATACTCTTTTATGATATTCGTACTCATTTTTTCCTCCCTTATTATCTATTTACTTGCGTAACTGTTATTGCCGGATTACCGCTTGCATAACTATTATAATTAATTGTCGGATCTGTTTTATAAAATTTAATTTCTATTGCGCTCATCGGTTTGATTTCGGTCGTGATATTATTGATATAAGGAATATTACTAATAAGTGTAGTCGTATAATTATCATCTTTAATGATGCTATCTGTTGTATCTATTAATAAATCGTTTGGGTCAAAAGAAATATTTACCCACTGACCAATACAGTTTTCCTTTTCTGCTTGGGTCAACTTATTATATTCTTCTATATCTATTCTATCATTTTGGCTATAATCACCAAATGCACTATTCACAGTATAATAACTTATAGCGTTGGTTATAGTAAGTTTTGCATAAACAGGCCCATAATCGGTTACAGTATATGAAATGCTATTGTCTTCGACAAAGTAACTAAAAGTTGCTGAAAGTCGTTTTTCATAAGGAGCTGTACTATTTGCAGAAACGGAAAACGTTAAAAACTCGCCAGCACTAAAGTTTTGCAATGGTTGAACATGAAGAGTAACTGTATCAGTATGAGTTGGATTTGATGCATATATAATTCCAGATGTTTTAGATAGACTACAAGTTACAGTTTCGGGGCAATCATAAAATACTAAATATGGGACATCATAATCGGCATAGTATAAATTATTTTTTTTAGTAGAAAGATCAAAAGTAATATCAAACGATTCAACTCCTGACCAGTTATCAATTATGTGTGTATTATAATGATTAGTACTTAAAATATTACTTGTGAATGGAAAATCCTTAGCGCTAATATAGTATCCATGATAATCCTCTGTTATATATTTTGCTAATGTTACACCTACGAACACAATTATTAATAGAATTCCAGCAGTTATTATGTATTTTCTTTTTTTCATCTTCCCACATCCTGCTCTGCATTTATTTTAATATCTACTAATTCTAATGTGCCTGGAAATGTTTCCCAATTATTAATGTAATCTTCTGAAAAATAAACAGACAAGTAGTAATAATTTGTCACATCATCCTGGTATGACATCGAATTTATGTTATTCATCGTTAAATGCCTTAAATATACACCATCTTCATTTGTAGATATAGTATCCTGATCGATAATGTTTTCTCTAAAGTCATCTCTTGAATATATTGAATACTCTAGTGGTAAATTTGTTGTTGTGATAACCTCGATGGTATATAATAAGTCGACATCTGCATGCTTTTCTCTATTAAAATTTGAAACACTAAAACGATAAATATACGGAGTTTTTCTTGGAACAATATTTTCCAATTCTATCTGACCGGTTTGGCTGCCGACATCTACAATGAAAAATGCAATATTTGGACTCGTCGTGGCGGTAACGCTTGTTTCGTATCGAGCTTGAATAAAATTGTATGAACCAATCAAAATTACTACAACAATAAAAATAATACTAATAATTATATAGTGTTTAAATTCTTTTAAATTAATATTGCTGAATAATTTCTTTAGTCCCTTCATGTTATAAACTCCTATTTTATTTTCGAATCTATTTGCTTTCTTATTTCGTTTAAATCTAATCTTATCGTATAATCTATAAAATTTCTTTCTTTCTTTGATAATGCGGTTAAATCCTCAGTATTTTCATCTTCTATTTTTTTAATTTCATTTTTTATATTATTTAATTCACTTTTATTAAGTTTAACGCCAGGATCTTCAATTAATTTGTTTATTTCTTCTATATCGATTTTTCTTGTTAGTTCTAATAATTTTTCTGGCTCCTTAAATGTCATATTTTCCTTTAAAGGATCCACTTCGGTAATTATAATTTCTGTATCACTTTTATTCAATTTTTTCTTCTTTTTATCATTTTTAACATCCTGCTTGTTATATGACAAGGCAAAATCAAACAGGATAAGAGTAATAAACAAAGCAATTAATGTTTTAGGCTCCATTATGACTTTTTTCCATAACCCAAGATGAGAATATTTTTTAACCATTACCCCAATTATTTGTTCTTTTTTAATAGGTTTATCTACAGTATTATTATTATCACCTTTAACTACAATACTGTCACCATCAATAAATACTACACGGTGCGTAATAATAGAGTTTTCGTATTCGAAAGCAATAATGTCATCCTTTTTAATATTTTCATTTCCTATTTTAATAATAATAACATCATTTATATCTAACGTTGGTTTCATTGAGCCGCTAGCTACTTCAAAAGCAGTATATCCAAAATAATTTGGATATAATTTATTAGAGAATGTGACTGTTAATTTACCATAAATAATTAACACTAAAGCTGCTAATAAAATACATGTAAGTGCATTTATTGCCAGCTTTACTGCTTTTTTTAAATATTTCATAAGTCACCTCTCTATTCTCTTTTATTCTCCTAAGTACTGTTCACAATGAACATCAAAATTTATATTAATATTTTGGCCTATTAGATGAGTATCAGCCTCATCATTAACTTGATTATTAGTCCAATGTAATTCATATGTAATATGACTATATTTTACTGTATCGTCGTGATTTATTATAACTTGATAATTTTTTTCATCATCAAGTAAATTAGTTTTTGAAGCATCCTTAATATCTACCCACATATTAGGATGATCATCTAATTCTTCATCGTCCATTTCTAAGTTGCATATCATTGAGACTTCCGTATCACGAGCATCTAATATAATGGAAAAATCCCCACCTGTTCCAGGAGCTAAATATCCTGGCCTAACATGATCGTTTTCATGATAAGTAAAATAATTAAGGTCTATTGTATCGCTAAATGTTACATTAGCATCATTAATGTAAATTGTCCATTTTCCAATTGCTAATTCGTTTGTTGCTTCTCCGTTCGTTTCAAATAAAGCATACGATTTAACAATAAATATCATCGTAATACAGAGCATAAAAACAGCAATAAATACTATTCTTCTTTTCATATTATTCCTGGTTAACTTTTTTTTCAGTTTTAGTTTTTTGTGCAGTATCAAAAATCATCATGATTTCATAGATTATTGCAAATAATGTAGGAAGTATTACCATAAACATAAATCCCCATTTAGATGTAAAAATATTAAGAATTGTACCAAT
>CACYEG010000067.1 GCA_902773365.1 uncultured Erysipelotrichaceae bacterium | reverse complement strand
GATCCATCTCTCGTTTTAAATGGACGACCATCTGGACCATTCATTGTTCCAAAACCTAAGTGTATTAGTTTTAAATCTTCAGGGACAATTTTTGTCTTATATGCACATCTAAATGCTTGAACAAAATGAAGTTCTTGACGGTTATCAGTCAAGTACCATATTTCATCTACCTTAAATCTTTTTATGCGTGAATAAAGTGTCGCTAGTTCTGTCGTATCATATAGAACTCCGCCATCGCTTTTCTTGACCATAAATGGAGGGATTTCTCTTTTATCTGTAGGTTCATTTACAAAAATAACTTCGGCTCCGTCACTAATTTCGGTATATTTATTTTTTTCTAGATAATCGACCATTTCTGGTATTAGTTTATCTGCGTCACTTTCGCCTTCCCATAAATCAAAACTTGTATTAAATAAATCGTACACTGTTTTTATATCAATACAAGAAGTCTTAACGATATGTCGCCAAAGTGCAGTATATCCTTTGTCTCCTTGTTGTAGTTTTGTTGTTATTTCTCTTGCTTCGTTTAAATAAGATTCATCCTCTTTTGATTTTGCACTTGCAATAGGATAAATATCTGCCAAGTCTTCCACCGAAACTGGTGATTCTTTAGGATATTCGCCAGTATAATTTGGGTCAAAATAAGGTAAATCTGGCATACGATGTTTAATTTCTAACATGACAAGCCCCATAGGTCTACCCCAATCACCTAGGTGTACATCACTAATAGTCTTATATCCACATGAGTTTAATAGTCTCTTTAATGCTTCTCCGATATTAGCACTCCTCAAATGACCTACATGTAATTCTTTTGCGATGTTTGCTCCACCATAATCAAGAAAGATAGTCTTATCGGTTACTTTATATATATTCTTTTCAAAATCGCTGTGGATAACATTCATATAATCCACAAGTACATCATCATTAAAAGATATGTTTATAAAACCCGGACCTGCAATATTTATATTTTTATAATCACTTATCTTTGATAATTCAGCTACAATTTTTTCTGCCAACTCTCGCGGATTAATATGGTTTTTTCCTGCAATTGTCATACAACCATTGTATTGATAATCACCCAATTCAGGTTTATTGGAAACACTTACCTGGACAGGCTCATCATATCCAAGTGATAAAAGAATATTATGTATATCTTTATTAAGTTTTTCTATTAGATACATTTATATCGCTCCCTTTTTTATATTTTTAATATATATTAAAATGATATTTTATGCAATAATTAATCAAATTCACTTTCATGTTCTTTAAAAAAATCGTGATAAATTCGTACATTTTCCAATTCAGTCCACTTTTTAGCTCCTGCTGGAATAGAATCCAAATCATATATTTTAGCATCTGTAATACCTAATAAAAATGGAGAATGTGTTGCAATGATAAATTGACAATCATAAAATCTAGCTGAATCCTCTATAAATTGTTTTAACTTAATTTGGTTCTCTGCAGACAAGCTATTTTCAGGTTCATCTATTAAATATATAGCGTGATCTTGTATTTCGTTTTGCCAATAGGCAAGTGCAGTTTCTCCATTTGATTCTTGAATTATGTTATTATTTCTAAGACGCTCTCTAATATAAGCTGATTGTGTTTTCTTTTTAGATTCTACTACATCTTTTAAGTGTTCATGTTCATTAAATAAATCTATATTATTTATTGACTCGTGAAATTTATTATTTAAATATTCTTCCGCCAAATCATCTTTTCTTCTGTTAATTTTAGAATTAATCGTTCTAATATCGATTAAATAATCAAATACATCGTCACTTAAAATAATTTTAATTTCTTTTAAATCTCTTTTATTAATGTCTAATTGTGTCATGTTAACATAATTATCAAACACATCGCCAAGTGAATCGATATTTTTTCTCGATGCTTCTAGTTTTTTGGCAATAATATTGAGTAAAGTTGTCTTCCCTGAACCATTTCCTCCATAAAAAATCGTAACTGGTTCAAAGTATATATCACTCAATTTCTTTTCTGGAAATATTCCTAGAGGATAATAGTTATTATATATTTTTCTTAACGGTATACAACCAGACTCTAATTCTTCACTTAAGAGTTTAAAACTTTTTAAATAAACCATAACCCAGTACCTCTTGAGTAAATTATATCATTATTTAAGCAAAACAAAAACCACTTTCGTGGTTTATGTTTACTGCATTATTTTAGATATATCGAAAATGCTAGTACCCGTTACAGCTTTTGGAAGTTCTCCGTTCCACTTTTCGATGAATTTTTCTTTTATGATATTGTCAGTTAATGTCTGTTGTTTTAGTGAATTGGCTTTTTTCTCGGCTTCTGCTGCAACTATCTTCTTTTCAGCTTCGATTTTCTCTTTTTCTAATTCACGTTTTGCAGTTAATACCTTTTGTTCTGCGACTTGTTTTTCTTCTATAGCCTTTTCGAATTCTTCACTGAAAGCAAAGTTAGTGATGTTAAAATCATTTATAGATAAACCATACTTACTGACTTTTTTAGTTAATTCCTCCATACACTTTATGCTAACTTCACTTCTATTAGTAATTAATTCTTCCGCAGTATATTTAGAAGTTACTGCTTTGATACTTTCCTCTATAGCTGGTTCTAAAACTACTTTTTCATAATCCATTCCGACATTTTTATATAAGTCGATTGCTTTCTTGCTATTTATTCTATAGTTAACCGCAAGACTCATATCTACTTCTTGTAAGTCTTTACTAGAACTATCTGTTTTTACTTCAACTTTCTGAACTCTAACGTTCATTTTTTCTATTTGTTCAATGAAAGGTATTTTAAAATTTACTCCCTCGTGAGCTTGTTTTTTTACGACTCTTCCAAATCGTACTCTTATACCTACTTCGCCACTTTCAATGGTAGTAAAGCTTGCGCCTATAAGTACCAATATAATCAATACTCCTACAAAGATATAAATGATTTTTTTGTTTTGTAATATTTTTTTCATATAAACCTCCTTTTATAAGAGCCTAACAAAACAAAAAGACTCTTATATTTCTATAAAAGTCTTGTTCTCTATAAGCAATCCAGGCAATTAACCGGTTGTTGAATTACTTCATCAAGTAGATGGAACTACTCCCTCTTACGTGATTTAATTATACCATATTTTATATCTTTTTGTCAAAATCACTTATTTATGTGATAGTGTAAAATAATTATTGGAAAATAAAAAAGAGAAAACCTCTGATATAATAAAAATATAAAAACCAATAGAACAGGAGTTTTCT
>CACYEG010000066.1 GCA_902773365.1 uncultured Erysipelotrichaceae bacterium | reverse complement strand
TGTCTTCGACATTTGTATAAAAAAAGAAAAAATATAAGGTTTTTGTATTTTCTTATATCTTTTCCCAATAATTATTTGACACTAACTATTTATGTTCATCTTTTTATTTATAAATTTAATTGCAGATTTTGAGTTGATTTTATAAAGTAATCTTAAAAATTTAGAATCGCTCCCTAAGAATAATTTAAATTTATTTTTTTCTATACCATCAATTATTTTTGCAGCAGCTACATCGGCCTCCAATAGTTTCATGCTCGATCCGCCATTTGACATATCTACTTCTACATTGGAATTCTTTGTAATATTTGTATTCATTGCACCAGGTAAAACTATCATTACTCTTACATTAGTTTTCTCAAGTTCAGCATATAATCCCTCCGTGAAGATCTTTAAAGCGGCCTTAGACGCTCCATAAATAGTTTGTCCAGGAAATGGAAAAAATCCTCCCATACTTGAGACATTTACTATATATTGCTCACTTCTATCGTGGGTTAAATCTTCCATGAAGTATCTAATTAGATTTACTGGACCAAAAAAATTTACTTTCATGACTTTATCTATAGTTTTATCATCCAAACTTTCAACCTTAACAAATGGTTGTATAATACCTGCGTTATTAATGATAATATCGACATCACTATAGTCTTTTTTATATTCTTCTCTAAACGAGCGTATAGATTCATCACTGCCCATATCTACTACATAAGTATTAAGTCGTTTAGAATTTATTTCATTTTTAAGTTCTTCTAAATTGACTCTATTTATGTCTATTGCAGCGACATTACATCCTTTTTTAATTAGTTGTTTAGTTAGTTCTTTACCTACACCGCTCGCTGCGCCTGTTACTATTACATTTTTTTTACTTATCTTCATAATTTCACCTATTTTCATTATAGCAATTTGATTAATATTATAAATTTTTTATTAATAAATTTTACTTTATTTTACACATAAAGCAAATAAAAAAAATGGCTAAGGCCATCTTTACTAGATATTTTCAGGTTGGTATACATCTTCGTTAAATGCTAGAATTAATTCAAATATGAATCCTAGAAAAACTAATCCTAAGAAGAAACCAAAACCGTGTCCAAAGGCTTTAGACAATCTATACATCATTGCAAAAGCGTAATATATAATAGCAAATAACGCAACTATGTTTACAAATGGAATAACAATGCATATACAAGCCGCTAAAAAAATCCAAAAATTAAATTTTAATATTTTAAATAACGTATAAATGTTATATAGTGGAATTATGGCTTTCCAGCCTTGTTCTCCTGCTTTTTCGAAGATTTTCCACATTGCAACTAAGCTTAAGATCATTATTACTAGTGATGAAATCTTATATCCAGGTGTATTAATTGCATCCAAATTTTTTAGAACATCGCTAATATCGTACATTTACTTCATCCTCCTTGTATAAATTATACATCAATTTATTTCTAATTTAAAGTATGTTAGTTTGATTTTTCTCTTATAAAGAATCTTTCATACCATATTAGGAATGAATATATTGTATAAATCTTTTTACCATTTCTTAAAATTTTATTATAATGGTCATCTAATATTTTATTGATTTTATCTAAGTCAAAAAACTCACTTGCAAAATCTTTATTAAACATTTCTTTGACTTTTTTATAATATTTTTCTTCCATTATCCAGTTTCCAAATGGAACTGGGAAACCAAGTTTTTTTCTTTTAGCCCATTCTGTTGGTATAACTTTGTTCGCAACTTGTCTAAAAATATACTTCGTTTGATTGTCTTTAACCAAATATTTAGTAGGTATTTTTTTCGATAAATTCCATACTTCTTTATCTAAGAATGGAACTCTTAGTTCGACGCTATTTGCCATAGACATTTTATCTGCTTTTAAAAGTATGTCGTTTGGTAGCCAAAAATTTAAATCGATATACATTTTCTTTAAGACGTCATCTTGTCCCTTTACTAAATCATAGTATGGTCTACATAAATCGTATGGAGTTATATCGCTTCTATATTCTTTCTTTAAGATATCATCTGCTTCATTTTTTAAAAACATCTCTGTCTTATTATAGTATCTATCCTCGATATTTTTACTATATTTCATTAAAGTATTTTTGCCTTTAAAATAAGGTAGCGGCTTAATACACGATGCTATACCTTTTCTAATTAATGACGGTAATTTCGTATACATTCTAAGCGATAACGGTTCATTATATTCATTATATCCACCGAACATTTCATCTGCACCTTCTCCAGATAGTACAACTTTAACTTGGCTGCGCGCTAATTTACTTAAAAAATATAATGGTACCGTACTAACGTTTGCACTCGGTTCATCACAATGGTACTGGATAGTAGGAAGTATATCAAAAAACTCATCTCCGCTTATTACTTTACTGTAGTGTTTTACTTTAAAATGGTCTGATAACTCTTTTGCGTACTCTATTTCCGAGAATCCTTTTCCTTCGAATCCTACTGTAAATGTTTTATTTGGTTTTGCGACACTTACAACATAGGATGAATCGACGCCTCCGCTTAGGTAAGACCCTACTTCGACGTCACTAATTTGATGGTACTCGATAGAACTTTCTAAAGTTTCTTTTACCATTTTTTCATATTCCTCAAATGGCTTATTTTCTTTACTATACTCTAATTTATAGTACGCTTTAGTAGTCAGCTTGTTATTTTTAAGTATTAAGTAATGCCCTGGCAATAGTTTTTTGGTATTCGTAAAAAATGTTTCTTCTAAATGATTTGTACCGTATGATAGATATAAGCCTAAAACTTTTTTATTTAGTTCCTTTTTAAAACCAGGGTGTTCTAAAAAGGATTTTATTTCAGACCCAATTAAGAACGTCTTTTTATCGTAATAATAGTAAACTGGTTTTATTCCAAAGTAGTCTCTTGCTGAAATTAATTCATCTTTTTTCTTGTCATATATGACTATTGCGAACATTCCTCTAAGACGTTC
>CACYEG010000065.1 GCA_902773365.1 uncultured Erysipelotrichaceae bacterium | reverse complement strand
TGTGCCAGTTACAGTTAAGATTAGAAGTGGATGGGATGAGAAACACATAAATGCAGTCGAAGTGGCTAAGACGTGTGAAAGTGCTGGAGCTAGTGCCATTGCTGTACATGCTCGTACTCGCTCTCAAGGTTATAGTGGCAAATCTGACTGGTCAATAATAAAATCTGTAGTAGAAGCTGTAGTCATCCCTGTAATAGGTAATGGCGATGTTACTAGTCCAGAGCTAGCTAAAAAGATGTTAGATGAAACAGGATGTACTGCTGTAATGATTGGTAGAGGCGTACTTGGTAATCCATGGCTAATTAAAGAAATAAAAGAGTATTTAGAAACAGGAGTTGTAAAGACTAAACCTTCTACTAAAGATATAATTAATATGATTAAAAGACATTATGAATTACTAGTAGAAGATAAGGGTGAAAAACTTGCTTTACTTGAGATTAGAAGCCACGCATTATGGTATTTAAAAGGCCTTGAGCACAGTGCACCAATTAAGAATAAAATATGTCAGTGTAAATCTAGTCAAGAAATATTTGATATATTAGAGGAATATTATACTGGCTTGTAAGCAACTATCGAATAAACTAACACAGTGATAAAATTTTGACTGTGGAGGTTACAATGGCTAAGGAAAGTAAATTAGAAAAAATATATACCGTTGATTGTCAAGAAGGACACTATGAATTTAAACTAAATTCAATTCTTGATAAAAAAGGCAAAACAAAGAATTCTGTTATAGTTAAAAAGTCAATTGATTTTAATACTATGCAAAGATTAATAACGGGTAATCTCACTCGAATCGATTTAGATGTTATCGCAAAACTATGTAATGAACTAGATTGTGGTATTGAAGATCTAATAGAATATGTTAATGATAAAAAATAATCACTCACTTATAAGAGTGAGTTTTTTATTTAAAACCGGTAATACTAGGTCACGGAAAAAATACTAAAAATATGCCAAAATGTAATTGGTGATTATAGTGGCTATAGAGCAAGATGAGATTAAAACAAAAGAAGAGTTAAAAGAACAAATATCTTTTAACATACGAAAATTTAGAAGAAAGCGAAATATTACACAAGAAAGATTAGCAGATTGTGCAGATATATCATACGATTTTATGAGAAGAATAGAATCAAGTTCTGGTAAGTGTGGGTTCTCTATCTATACTTTATATAAAATATCATTAGCGCTTGATGTGAGTATTGATGAATTATTAAGTGAAAAATAGTTGATGGAATATAATATTAATTATCCGATGCATTTATTTAAGAAGAAAGTAAATTATTTGGTGCGCAAGGTTTTTTTCTTCGAAACATGGATGAAAATCCTTCGTATGGATATGAATATGTAAAGAGATCTTCTAATAATAATAGTATTCTGGCTAATTTAGATATTTTTTTAGGGTGGCTAATATTAGGAGAAAATAGAAATGTAGTTCCAAATAGATTTGCTATAAAGGGAACCACGAAAAAAGGAAAAGAGCCAGAAGCAAAAAAACATGTTTTAAAAAGGTATAATGTTTTTTTATAATAAAAGAATTGTAAAAAAAAATATTGGATGCTATACTTTTAATAGTGATGATATTATGAAGATAATAAATACTTTAAAAACTAAAAATCTTGCTAGTGGTTATTTGTATTTTTATGTACATTTAATAACTGAAGTAGCAAGTTTTTATTATTTATCAAAAGTTACAAATGGAGCGCATTTTATTTGGTTAATTCCATTTATATATGATGCACTAGCCTTTGTGCCTCAAGGTATAATTGGCTATATTAATGATAAGATACCTAAACTTAATATGGGCCTGATAGGCGTTATACTATTCATGCTAGCATATATCCTATATATAATTAAGTTCCCGTACATATTTTTAGTTTTAATAATTGTGTCTTTAGCAAATGCTTTTTTGCATGTAAGTGGAGCAGAGGTAACACTTAGATCATCTAATGGAAAATTATCACATCCAGCAATATTTGTTGGTGGTGGATCTTTTGGTGTTATAGCAGGAAGACTCTTAGCGACTACTTCTATTTCCCCTTGGTTAATAGTTTTTTTAGTTTTAACTATGATACCTTTTATATTACTTGCAGAAGGATATACTAAAAAGAATAAGACTTGCTTATATGATTGCGCTAGTAAAAAGATTAATCCGTACTTAATAATAATGCTTGCAACTTTTGTTGTTATTATAAGAGGTTATATTGGTTATGGTATTCCAACTAGTTGGAATAAAACCACACTACAAACTGTGTTCTTATTTTCAACAATGGGATTAGGAAAGTGTTTAGGTGGGATACTTGCAGATGCTTATGGAGTTAAACGTATTGGAATAATTAGTGCACTTCTTGCTATACCATTTTTGTTATTTGGAGATAACTTAATGATGGTATCTTTAATTGGCGTAATGTTTTTTTCAATGACCATGTCTATTACACTAGCGCTTATTGTAAGTGTATTAAAAGATAAACCTGGACTAGCTTTTGGTTTTACAACCGTAGGATTATTTTTAGGAACTATACCTATATTCTTTATTTCAATAACAAATAAAATATTAAATGCTTCTATGATAGTAGTTGCGTCTATTATATGCGCATTAATCTTTAACATAATAATAAAAGAAGAGAAGGTGTACTCATGATAAAAAGTATATTTAATCCAATATTTATAAGTCATTACAGTTATCTTTTTTGGATAATTATTGGAGTTAATCTATTAATGATATTAATTATATTTATTCTAGGATATAAAGAGAGTAAAAAATGAGAATAGAAGATATACCTTTGGTGATGTTAAAGTGTTTAGTTTTAACTATATTAATAGAATCTTTAATTGCGCTCTTGATAGGTTATAGAAAAAAAGATATAATTAATGTGATATTAGTAAATGCTATTACTAACCCATTAGTAACTAGTATACCTATTTTCTTTAATGTTTTCTATAGTGTAAAAGCAAGAAATATATCATTACTGATACTAGAAATAATAACATTATTATTTGAAGGATTTATATATAGCAAAGTTTTAAAAAAGAAAACAATCAATCCATTTGCATTGTCACTTATACTTAATGCATCATCATATGGACTTGGTTTAATAATAAATGGAATGTAAGGAGGAAGTATGAAAAAAATATTATTGTTTATTATTAGTTTAATGGTATTAGTACCAAACATTGTCTTAGCAGATATGGGAGCCCCAATGGTAAGACCATACGAAGCAGAAGTTACCAACCCAGATGGAGCAGTTATCTATGAAAATTCAAATAATCAGTATACTCCAACAAGCAAAAAGATAGATTATGGTCAAACTCTTACGGTTGATATGGAAGAAGATGGCTATATTTGGGTGAGTTTAGATGAAGATAATATAAGCGGCTTTATAAGCATAAAAGATGTTACGGTAACTGATGATAGTTTAAAAGACATTTGGCTAGGGGAAAAAGTTGATGGTTTAGTACTAGTAGATAGCGAGATTAAAAAAGGACCATCAGATGCATATAAATCAACTGGTGATACTATAAATGCAGGAACAAAAGTTACAGTACGTAGAATAAATGATACTTCTACGCCTTGGGTATATATTGAATACAATGGAAAAAAAGGATATGCAAACAGTTATGAAGGCGCGATAGTTTATAAATGGGAAGAATCCAAAGAACATTTAATTCCTTATGAAAGAGAAATAAGAACTCTAGTAAAAGATGGATATTCCGAAGCAAATATTGTTGGTAAAATTCCGGCCTATACAATTATAAAAGACCCATATTTTACTGATGGTTGGTCATATAGTATGTATATTGATTATAATGGGGAAAAGGGCTTTATATATAATATGACTGCAATAAAGAATAGTGGAAACTATAAATTAATAAAGAATAGTGATATTCACGAGTCAATAGAAAGTGATTCGAAAGTAATAGGCAAGCTTGATGCAGGATATATATTTAAAGACCCATTTATTTATGAAGACCACGGAGAGTGCGCAGTCTTTTATGAAAGCGAAGACAAAAAAATTAAAGGCTGGATAACTTATTTGTGGGATGAAGAAAATGAGCCAATTAAAAAAATAGACGATCAAGGTAATGTGGTTGAAGAAAGCACAACGACAAAAGTTACAAATAATAAAGAAAAAGATAAAGAGATAAAGCTATCTAAAAAAGATTATGTTATTATGTGTGTAATAGTTGCAACGTCAGTTAGTCTTACTGCAATAGTTACTGCTATTCTGGTTAATAAAAAGAATAAAAAAGCAGTCTCTAATGAAGAAATAAAAAATTAAAAAAAGGAAACTAAAAGCAATAAATAAAACTTTTAGTTTTTTTTATGCAAAAATGTCAAAAAACACTTGAAATTACAAGGGACTTTATGTATAATGATACTTGGTTTGACTGCTTAGATGTGCAAGGTTGCTGATACGCCACGCAAGGTTGTCAGAATATTTGTGGCTATCAGGTTAATTTGTGCGGAGCAAGTTTATACTAGATGTAAACGAAGGGAGGACATGCAAATGTCAAATAACAAAATTCGTATTAGACTAAAGGCATATGATCATAGATTACTAGATACAGCCTGCGGAAAGATACTAGAAACTGTTAAGAGAACTGGTGGTGAGGTGTCTGGCCCAGTACCTCTTCCAACTGAAGTTGAGAAGATTACTGTGTTAAGAGCTGTTCATAAGTACAAAGATTCAAGAGAACAATTTGAAAGACGTACACATAACAGACTTATTGATATCAAGAATCCTACTAAAGAGACAATCGATGCTATGAGTAGATTAGATCTACCAAGTGGAATCGGAATTGAAATTAAAACAAAATAGAAAAGTGGAGGTTATTTAGATGAGAAAAGGAATCTTAGGTCGTAAAGCTGGCATGACGCAAGCATTTACGCAAGATGGAAAAGTTATTCCTGTCACTGTTGTAGAAATTGAACCAAACGTCGTAACTCAAGTTAAAACTAAAGCAACTGATGGATACGATGCAGTTCAATTAGGAATAGTTGACAAGAAAAGTGCCAATGCAAAGAAAACTGACATTGGACATGCCAAAAAGGCAAATACAAATCCTAAGCGCTTCTTAAAAGAAATAAGAGATATCAATGTCGAAGATTTCGCGCTAGGACAAGTTTTAACAGCTAGCACATTCGAGGTTGGCGAAAAGGTTGATGTAACAGGTACATCAAAAGGTAAAGGTACTCAAGGTGTTATCAAAAGACATGGACAAAGTGAAGGGCCTAAAACACATGGTTCAAGATATCACAGACGTCCAGGTTCTATGGGAACAATGAGACCAATGAGAGTATTAAAGGGTAAAAAACTTGCTGGTCACATGGGATGTGAAACAGTAACAATTCAAAATCTAGAAATTATCGAAGTAAGCGATAACGATAATTACATTTTAGTAAGTGGCAATATTCCAGGTGCAACTGGTTCATTAGTTTTAATTAGATCTGCTATTAAGGGCGGAGAAAAAACACCTAAAGAAATAGTTACATTCGAAAGCGAAGTAGTAGAACAACCTTCTAATGAGGAAAGTGTCGTCGATGTCGAACCAATTATCGAAGACGCACCAGTAGAAGAGAATGTTCAAGAAACTCCTGCAGTGCAAGAAGAAACTGCAAGCGAAGAAGCTACTGAGGACGCACAAGCATAATTTGAGCTTGTGAAAGGAGACATTTAAATGAAAAAGACAAATGTTATTAATGTAAAAGGTGAAAACGTTAAAGAATTAAAACTAAATGAAACAATATTTGGAATTGAACCAAATGATATCGTTTTAAAGAAAGCTATTCGCTTACAGCTTGACTCTTTAAGACAAGGTACTGCTAAAACTAAAAACCGTAGCGAAGTATCAGGTGGTGGAAGAAAGCCATATCGTCAAAAAGGTACTGGTAATGCTCGTCAAGGAAGCATTCGTTCTGCACAATATAGACACGGTGGAATTGTTTTTGGACCAACTCCTAGAAGTTATGGATTCAAAACAAATAAGAAAGAAAGAGTTCTAGCACTTAAATCTGCTTTAACTCACAAGCTAAATGATAAAGAATTATTCGTTATCGATAGTCTTGAACTTAAAGATTTAAAGACAAAAAATGTTAAAGATATGATCAAGACATTGAATCTTGAAGGCAAAATATTATTTGTAACTAAAGGTGATGCTGAAAACCTATATATGGCAACACGCAACCTTGGATATGTTGCATGCATACTTGCCGATGAATTAAATGTTTTAGATATCGTTAACTCTGATACTATTGTCTTCGATGAAGAAGCAATCCAATATATCGAGGAGGCGCTTAAGTAATGCATTACGGAGATATAATTATTTCACCAGTAATTACTGAAAAAACTTCTGCTGTAACAAGTGATGGAAAAACTTATGTGTTTAAAGTTAATAAAGACGCTAATAAGTTTCAAATTAAAGACGCTGTAGAAAAAGCATTTGGCGTAAAGGTTAGTAGAGTAAATACATTAAATACTAAGCCAAAAAACAGAAGAGTTGGCAGATATACTGGTCAAACTAAAACTTATAAGAAAGCATATGTTACCTTAGTTGATGGTGACAAAATAGAACTATAGGAGGGTGTGTTATGGCAATTAAGAAATATAAACCAACTACAAATGGTAGACGTGGAATGTCAACTCTTGCTAACGAAGAGATAACTACTTCTACTCCTCTAAAAAGTTTATTAGCTAAAAAGACTAAAACCGGTGGAAGAAACAATTTAGGTAGAACTACTGTTAATCACATCGGTGGTGGTGCTAAGCAAAAATATCGTATAATCGATTTTAAAAGAGATAAAAAGGACATACCTGCAAGAGTTGCAAGTATCGAATATGACCCAAACAGAAATGCAAATATTGCATTACTAATATATAAAGATGGAGAAAAGAGATATATCTTAGCTCCAAAGGATTTGAAAGTTGATTCTATCGTAGTATCAGGTGAGAATGCTGATATTAAAGCTGGTAACGCATTACCACTTGCTAATATGCCAGTTGGTACTGTTGTACATAATATCGAGATCAAACCTGGTAAAGGTGGAGAAATTGCAAGAAGTGCTGGTACGAGTGCACAAATCATGGGACGTGATGGAAAATACGTTATTCTTCGTCTACAAAGCGGTGAAATGCGTAAGATACTTGGAACTTGCATGGCAACAGTTGGTACTGTTGGGAATGAAGATTATGAATTAGTAAATCTAGGAAAAGCAGGAAGAAAAAGACACATGGGAGTTAGACCTACTAACCGTGGTAGCGTTATGAACCCTAACGATCACCCTCATGGTGGTGGTGAAGGTAGAGCTCCAGTTGGACGTAAAGCTCCAATGACTCCATGGGGCAAACCAGCTCTTGGTTACAAGACACGTAAAAATAAGAAAGCTTCTGATAAATTAATTATCAGTCGTAGAAAGAAATAGGTGAGAATTTATGGCAAGAAGTTTAAAAAAAGGACCTTTTGTAGATAAAAGCCTAATGAAAAAAGTTGAAAAAGCTAATGCAAGCGCAAAAAAAGAAGTCATAAAGACATGGTCTCGCCGCTCTACAATATTCCCTGAATTTGTAGGTTTGACTTTCGCAGTACATAACGGAAAAGAATTTATTCCTGTCTATGTAACTGAAGAAATGGTTGGACACAAGCTTGGTGAATTTGCATTAACACGTAAGTTCACTGGACATGGTGGAAACAAGTAGGAGGTTAGATTATGGAAGCATACGCAATACATAAAGGTGCTATGGTTGCTCCAAGAAAAGCAAGAATGACTATCGATTTAATAAGAGGTAAAAAGCTTGATGATGCTAGAGCAATATTAGCTAATACAAATACAAAATCTAGTAGAATGATTGAAAAAGTTTTAAATTCTGCTGCAGCTAATGCTGTAAACAATTTAGGACTTAACGA
>CACYEG010000064.1 GCA_902773365.1 uncultured Erysipelotrichaceae bacterium | reverse complement strand
ATATGTCTGCGTAGCTCAGCTGGATAGAGCAATCGCCTTCTAAGCGATCGGTCAGGCGTTCGAGTCGCCTCGCGGACACCATTTTTAAAATTAATCAACCAATGGTTGTTTTTTTTATGTAAAATAAAATAAATTATTATTTAAAAAAATAAAAATAGAGAATAATGTGCTATAATTATGTAAGATAAGAGAAGGTGATGAAATGGATATAACGAAAATAGGTTTTTTACTCTTCTTGGCAATACTACCAGTATTATTAATATTATTATTTGTATATAATAAAGATAAGACAAAAGAACCATTTCATTTATTATTAATACTCTTTATTTCAGGATTTGGATCGTGCGTATTAGTATTATTAATTTCTTCATTTTTAAAAAAATATATTCCATTTTTAGCATATGGTTTGTCGGAAATGAATTTTCTTCAAGTCTTATTTTATGCATTTATTTGTGTAGCACTAATAGAAGAGTTATGTAAATGGATAATGGTGAGGTTTATAGGATATAATCATAAAGAATTCGATGAAGTATACGATATTATAGTATATGCAATCTTTGTATCATTAGGATTTGCTTTTGTAGAAAACATAATGTATGTAATGACAAGTGTTAAATTATTAACTGCAGTCTTTAGAGCTGTTTCCGCAGTACCATCACATGCTTGTGATGCAATATTTATGGGTTATTACTTAAGTTTAGCTAAACAATATGCTGAGAGAAATGATAAAGCATCAGAAACAAAAAATAAGATTTTAAGTATACTAATTCCAACTGTATTACATGGTATTTATGACTTTTGCATAATGGCTGGATATAATATTTTATTAATTGTATTTTTGGCATTTGTAGTTTTCTTATACATTATTTCAATAAGTAAATTAAAATTTATGGCAGAAGCTAATAGAAAGTTTAGATATAAAAATAAGTTTTGCAAAAAATGTGGATCACCAATTAGAGGTGATTTTTGTGGAAACTGTGGCATAAAACAATAGGCAAGTAGATAACTTGTCTTTTTTTTATTCGTAAGATATAATATTCATAATGGAGTTGAGAAAATGAAAGTTTTACTTTATACAGAAGGGGAAAAACTTTTTGCAAAGAGTGGTCTTGGTAAAGCAATTAAACATCAAATGAAGGCATTGGAATATGAAAATATAGAGTATACAACAGAATTACAAGATAATGATTTTGATATAGTACACATTAATTTCTATGGACCAAATTCATTTGCCTTAGCAAAAATTGAAAAGAAAAAAGGAAAAAAAATAGTTTATCATGCTCACTCTACAGAAGAAGATTTTAAAAATGGTTTCATTTTTTGCAAACAAATATCTCCAGCTTTTAAAAAATGGTTAATTAAATGCTATAGTTTAGGAGATGTTATCATCACACCAACACCATATTCTAAAAAACTTCTAGAAGGATATGGAATAGATAGAAAAATATATGCAATATCTAACGGAATTGAATTAGATAAATTTAAATTAGATAAATCCGCAAGAAAAAGATTCAGAGAGAGATATTCACTAAAAAAAGATGACAAAGTAATTGTTGGAATAGGTTTATACATTGAAAGAAAAGGAATAGTAGATTTTGTAGAACTTGCAAAAAGGTGCCCAGAATATAAGTTTATCTGGTTTGGATATTCACCACTTTCAGCAGCAACAAAAGCAGTAAAAGAGGCAGTAAATACAAAACTTGATAATTTACTTTTTGCAGGATATGTAGCGCAAGAAATAATAGTTGAAGCTATGAATGGTTGTGATATTTATTTATTTCCAACATTTGAAGAAACGGAAGGAATACCAATAATAGAAGCATGCGCTTGCAAAGCAACAGCAATCGTAAGAGATATTCCAGTATTTGATGGATGGCTTGAAGATGGCATAAATGTATATAAAGCAAAAGATATAGATGAATTTTATGATAAGATCAAAAAAATAATGAATAAAGAGTTACCTTATCTTGGAGAAGAAGCCTACAAAGTTGCCTTAGAAAGAGACATAAAAAAAATAGGTAAACAACTAAGAGAAGTATATGAAGAAGTATTAAAAAAATAAAAAAGACTTAATATTTATAAGTCCTTTTTTTCTTTTTGGAAATATTAAGAATTATACCTACCAATAACATGTATGAAAGTAAACTACTACCCCCGTAAGAGATAAAAGGAAGAGTTATACCCATTATAGGAAGAAGTCCTATAGTCATTCCAATATTTTGTATTTGTTGAAAAATTAACATTCCAATTATTCCTGAAATAATATATTTATCTGTATCATTAATTTTTCTTTGAGCTAAAATAATAATATTTATATCTAAAAAAGCAATTATTATAAGCAATAGAATAACTCCAACTAAACCAAAGTTACTTGCAAAAACTGCAAATATAAAATCAGTGGATGCTTCTGGAAAATAAATTGGAGTATTATTGAAACCGTGACCAAATAATCCAGCAGAACCTATAGCAGCCAAAGCATTTTCAAGTTGTAATCCAGAACCAACACTCCAATTAAATATTCTATCTAATCTATAATAGATTGAACTACCAAATATTTTTATAAAAATGTTTTCTTTAAAAAAATATAATCCAAGTATTCCACTGAAAAGAATTATTAATATAATTCCTCCCACTAGAAACCATCTAAATCTAATACCACTAATAAATAACATGGAAATATATATTATTAAATAAATTACTACAGAACCAGTATCAGGTTGCAGAAATGTAAGTATCGATGGAATTAAAACAACTAATAATGTATTAATTATGAATTTAAATTCATCTTTTATTGAAGGATTATCATATTTCATTCTAAAATCATGAATCATGGTAGCTAAAGTAATCATAATAAATATTTTCATAAATTCAGAAGGTTGAATACTACCGATACCAGGAATAACAAACCAACATCTACTATTATTAATTGGTTTAGCAAATAAAAGTAAACCAACCAATGAAAGGTTACCAATTATGTATAAAATCCAAGAATTCCTGTATAAATATTCATTTTTTAATTTAAGTAAAACTATAACTAAAATCCATCCAATTATGTACCAAAAAGTTTGCTTCAAAGCTAAATTTCCTAAAGAACTTGATGTATATTTTAAAGCACTATAAATTGTTAATATACTTATAATTGAAAGCAAAATAATTGGAATTAGTATTTTATAATTAATTTTATTGCTATCCATAATATTTCCTCCAATATTTATTATAACAAAATGAAAGTAAAAGTGAATAAAAAAAACTAATTGTAAAAAAATGTATAAAAAAAAAGAAATACTTGATTAAAAAACAAAAAAAAGATAAAATTAATTCATAGGATATGGGTTCGGATTGTGAAGCATATTCTTAATAAGAATTTAGGAGGTGAAATAGAATATGGCAATTCATGTAGATGAAGCAGCATTAAATGATTTAAAAAATGCAATGCAAACAGCAGGAGAAGGATATAAAAAGAATT
>CACYEG010000063.1 GCA_902773365.1 uncultured Erysipelotrichaceae bacterium | reverse complement strand
GAAGCACTATCCTATAATTTAAAAAAACCAGTGTATACTGGTTTAATAGTAGGTTTCATTATAGTAATCATTAACGCTATTTTATAATGTTAGTAATGTTAGCATAAGCGAGTAGGGCATACATTATTACAGTTAGTCCAATACCTGCAAGAAGTAATGCTTTAGCAATAAATGCAGCTTTTTGCCCAATGATTCCCCTATCCTTATCAAAAGTAGGGTCGACTTGGCGGTGCGTCCTAGGTTTTTGACCATTTGGCAAGAAAGATTTAACCTTACCACCATAGCTAGAAGAATTTGAGCTTGAGTATTCGTTATCTTGTAATAATTGAGCATTTTGTATAATAGAAATTCGATCCTTAATATAATTTAAAATTGATTTTTTTTGAAATACATTTATATCTTTATAAGAATTAAGTTCTAATAATAGATCTACGAGTGAAGGGACGTCATCGGTAAAGTCGATTAGTGATATTATTGCATCGTAATTAACTATATTATCACCAGCTATTTGAAAGTATCTCATACAATAAATCACCATCCTAAGAAGTTAACATAATATTGATTATGCGAAGTTCAATATAATCTTATTTATTCTTATAATTTATTTAGCTTACCTTAAATTATCTATTACTTAATATTATACAATATATTAATAATTATCGCAATAAAAAAGGTCTAAATAAGTTTAGACTCTTCGACATTCAATTTCTGCAATTTTCTCGATAACTTCGTCTTTATTTTCATTAGTAAATTTCGTATATCCAAGTTCTCTTAAGGCTTGCAATTGTATCAAGTTAAGTTGTTCAGTTCTAGATAATACTTCTTCTTTTTTTCTTTCAATTTCTTGAACAAATCTAGAGCGTGCTTCGATTACTCTTGACTTGTTGGCTCCCCCATTCGTATAAAGCGAAGTAGCAGAGTGGACTATGCCTTCAAAAACAAATTGTTTATCTTCATTATATTTAAACTCATTAGGTTGAGAAAAACACGTAAGCTTACTAATATATGCTAAAAAGAATTTAACTTCTTCAATATTATCGATGCACTGTAGAATGTGATAAATATAAGTAAGTGATGCAACGGTTTCATCATGTTTATATCCTTCAGTTAATTTATCTTTGATAAGATAGGTTATATCTGAATATAGTTGTTGATCTGATTTTGGAAGTTTCTTTAATTCAGCGCTACCTTCTATTTCGAATGTTTCTTTAATATTTTGATTTAGTCTTGCTTCAACTTCCATTATATAGTCGGGAGTAATTTTAATCTTAGATAAAGTCTTATCACTACCATCCTCTATATCCAATAGTTTTAATAGTAATAATCTTTTTTCTTTTGGCCAATTGTTTATACTACCAAGTTCCAAATAATTATATATCATTTGTCTAGATACACCTAAGTATTTAGCAAGCTTTACCTTTGATATTCCTAATTCTTGAAGTATTTCATTAAGTTTGTTCATGTCCTCTACCCTACCTTTATTTTACATTTTTATTTTATCGCACTAGACACTTACTTGTCAATATAAAAAACAATTCAATACTTAGTTATCACTAATTCATATTTTCTTACTATAATTCTTTCATCAGAACAATATTCAACTATAAAGTTATTTTCTTTTTTACATATAAGTATCCCAATTGTTTTGTTGTGGTTAAGTTCTTTAACATTTTTATCAATATAATTCATGTATTTTTGTACTTGAGATATATACTCAGATTTAAATTCTGTTACTTTTAATTTAACTACAACAAAGCAATTATATTTAAAATTAAATAGAAGTATATCAACATAATTATATCTTTCACCAATTTTAATTTTGTATTCACTACCGATAAAACTAAATGAATTACCAAGTTCTTTCATAAATGATTCGATATCTTCCAATATCAATTTGTGTAATATATTCTCAGTGACTACATCAACATTATTTTTGGCCTTAATTATTATAGGATTGGGTATTAAATCTTCCAATTCTATCCTACTTTCAGACATTAATTTATTTTTAGTCTCATTAGGCAACCTTTCATATTCATTTGATTTCATTCTTAGTCTTAAACTTCTTATATCAATGTTATTATTTATACATAAATTTAGATAGTACAACAATTTATTTCTATCTTTTATAGGTAGTAACTCTGTATAGTGACTCCATGTTAATTGTGTCGACAACGTCGACACTTTTTCATCTTTGAATATATTATAGAACTGTTTCATTCTAAATAAAGTCCTTCTATTATATTTTTTGCCAACTTCTATAACTAACTTTTTAGAATATTCATTAATAATATTATCACCATATTTTCCGCCTGCTTCATTTAATAATCTGCCTATTTCAAAATACGTTAAAACTCGGTGCCTTTCTTTAGAATAATCTTTGACTTTACAGTATATTTCATTATCAATTAGTCTGCTTTTTATTTCATTATAATAATTCATAGTATTCCTTTCTATAATTTAAAAAATATTCTAATTATATTATTAAGGACAATATGACTTTTTTCTTATTAATATAGAATCAAAAAAGTATCTCTTTTAGAGATACCATAATTTTTCACCGTCTTTATAGACCTTATCAATTTTACCGCTACCTAGACATTCTTCTTTATCATATAATACGCATGCTTGTCCAGGCGTTACACCACTAGTTGTATCTTTATATTTGACTTTGATATGATCATCATCTATATACTCTAATTCTACATTTACGTCTTTACTTCTATATCTAAATTTAGCAGTACATTTAGTTGGCCTTTTATCGCTTAAAAAATTAATGTGATCTATGATACACTCGTCGCTATATAAGTATTTATTATCTTCTCCAAATGCTACATATAGTATGTTTTTTTCTACATTTTTACCTACAACATAATGTTTATCTTTGTTTCCACTAATTCCTACATTTCTTCTTTGACCAATAGTATAATTCATTAGTCCTGTGTGTTCTCCCACTTTCTGAAGTGTCTCCACATCAATAATATCTCCTGGATTTGGCTTTAAATAATTATGTAAAAACTTTTGATAATTTCTTTCACCGATAAAACAAATACCGGTAGAATCCTTCTTTTTAGCAGTAGAAAGCCCTATTCTTTCTGCAATTTCACGTACTTCCGGTTTAGTTAAATCACCTACTGGAAATAACACATCCCTAAATTGACTAACTGGAACTTGCGCTAGAAAGTATGTCTGATCTTTATTATCGTCT
>CACYEG010000062.1 GCA_902773365.1 uncultured Erysipelotrichaceae bacterium | reverse complement strand
TCCAGCTTTAAGTGCATAGCGGATTTTGGTTATTCCAACAGAACCAAAGTATAACGTAATCACATAAAAGGTCGTATCAGTGCTTCCCTGTATTGTACTTGCAAGACGTCCCATAAATGAATCAGGGCCAATCGTTTTAAATATATCGCTCATGATAACTAAAGACGCAGGCCCACTGATTGGTCGGAGAAACATCATTGGAAAAATTGCGGGATTCAAACTTTTAGAGGCAAAATTTAAGTAAGAAAACATTTTTTCGATAATTCCACTATGCAAAAATATATTAACTGCGAAAACCATACTTATAGTAAAAGGAAATATATTTATCACACTTTTTAAACCCTCATTAGCGCCTTCGATAAATGATGAATAGATGTCTACTTTTTTATAAAATCCGTAAAGGATAATGCCCATTATCATGATTGGAATTAAAATAAAAGATATAATTTTCATCTATTTTTCCTCCTTATAAAATAATCGAATAAAAGGCCAGCAAAAGAAGCACATATTGTACTTAGAAGTGCAGTAATGATTATTTCACTAGGATTTTTGCTTCCGTATAGAGCACGAAGTGAAATAATAGAAGTAGGTATTATAGTTACACCACTTGTATTGAGTACTAAAAAAGTAATCATTGCTTCACTAGCTGTTTTTTTATCAGAATTTAATTCTTGTAATTTCTCCATTGCCTTTAGTCCAAATGGTGTTGCTGCACTACCAAGTCCTGCCATATTGACAATAATATTTGAAGCGATTAATCCTAAAGCTTCATGTCCAGCAGGAATACTTGGAAAAAGGCGAGATAATATGAAAGAAAATTTAAAAGCAATTTTTTCTAAAAGGCCACTTTTTTCTGCTATTTTCATTAATCCCATCCATAGTATAATCAACGGTGCCATATTTAAAAACATGTCTAGTGCCTGCGCACTACTTTTAAGTATTTCATCATTAACTAAACCGCTATTCTTTGTTAAAAAACTGTATAAGATCCCGATTATTATCAACAATCCCCAAATCAAGCTTACCATTTTAGTTTCCTCATAATTCTCTCGATGATACTTTCCTTTTTCTTTGGAATATCGCTATAAATTTTAAGTGCTTTATAGACTGTTTTATCTAAACTAATATACATATTACCAACAAAAAGTCGGCCATTTTCTTTTATAGGTGATTTAAACAATATAATTTCTCGCTTTATTTTGTCCACTTCACTCTTTTTTAAAAGCATATTAAATGATTCATCTGTGTATAAATGCTTTCCGCTTTTGTAAGGAATTTGCAAATTATCTTTATCTATTAGTAAATACCTATCGTATATAGCAAAATATTTTTCGTATAAGTTTTTATGAGTGATAAACTGCTGATCGTCAATGAAACTTACGGCAATTAGGTTTTTGTTCTCCTTTGTTGCACTTGAAACAAATGTGTGTTTTGCTCTTTTAGTGTAGCCTATTTTCCCCCCTGTTGCGTATTTATAATCTGATAATAATTTGTTTTTATTATACCATTCATAGGTTTTCTCATTTGCCTGGAATCTATATTTTTTTGCACTAGTAATAACTCTAAATGTTTCATTTTCCATTGCTTTTTTCATTAGTAATGCCATATCGTAAACAGTACTTTTATTTTCAGTCTCTTCATCTAATCCATGTGGATTATTAAAGCTTGAGTTTTTCATGCCGATTGATTGTGCTGTTTCATTCATAAGTACAACAAAACCTTCTATAGATCCTGCAGTATGTACAGCAAGACTTAGACTAGCATCATTCCCGCTTCTAAGTAACAAACCATATAATAAGTCCTCTACGCTATATGTTTCCCCTGGTTTAATATATATAGAACTTCCATAAGCCTTTAAAACTTCATCTCCAATTGTAACTTTTTCGTCAATCGATGAATTGTTTAAAACGACTAATGCTGTCAATATTTTTGTAGTAGACGCAATAAGCTTTTTGTCGTTTATATTCTTTCCATAGAGGACTCTACCACTATCACTATCCATGACAATTTCTGCTACGCTAGCATATACTCTAGAAAAGCAAAAAAAGGAAGTCAGCAAAATAAAAAATATCATTTTTTTCATATAATCACTTATTAATTATATGATTTAAATGATATTTTAATATGTTAATCTATATCGTTTCTAGCAAGAATAGAAGCTGGTGTTTTTTTAACTACTTTTCTTATTGGCAAAAGCCCCATTATTATATTTAATCCGTATATTAAGATAATGCTTGTAATAAGTACTTTAGCATCCACCATATATAAATTTCTTAAATACTTTATTTTAGATATTTCCCTTAAAATTAAGCTCATTATTATATAACCAGGAACACTTGCAAGTGTAGTTATTACTAATATTTCACCTAAGAACATCTTATATATATCGATTATTTTTACTCCAACAGCTCTATAAATGCCTACTTCTTTAATGCGAGACAAGAAAGATGCACGCACCATTAAATAGATTTCGACAAAAGATATTATTAATAGGATTCCAGCGATTATTAAATGCTCCATGACTGAGTCTTTAATAGATTTTAAATATTCGCCCTTCTCACTTTCATATACATCCTTAGCGTTAAATCCTTTTTCTTGTAAGGCTTTTATAGCATTCTCTTTATCCGATGAATATATAGTTATAGATGGATTTTTTCTAATATTATCATATTTTAAAGTATTGTCATTTACATAATAATCTTGAACACCATATTTTGAAAAATAATGCCCAACAACTTTTAATTTTTTTCCATTTATTTTTAAATCAATTGTTTTTCCAATAGGCATTTCATACTTATTATCGATATTGACAATAACTTCATAGTCGTTCATAGGCGCTCTACCGTTCTTAATAGTAATACTATCTTTAACAAAATCATATGATTGGATAATATTTTCGTCTTCTTTTTGTGTCGCAAGTATATTCATAAATAGTGATTTATCCATATATACCGAAGGACTAGCAGTATCACATATGCAAGTAATGACAAATTCCATATCGCGGACAATTAATTTTTTGAAAAGGAAGTCTTTGTAGTTATTTATTCCCATCATCTTGATATCGTCTATTTTCATTGCATTATTTGCAACAATTTTGTCTAGACAAACTTCGGATTTAGATTTCGGCTTTTTTCCTTTAATTATATTGTCTATTAATCCAATATCTGCGATAGAAGAGCTAAACGAAGGTGTAACTGTATTAAACTGATATATACTTTTTGAAACAACTGTAAAGTCAATGGTAGAATTTCCTGGAATAACATAGTCTATATTATCCATTTTTTCTATTTCGAGGTAATCTTCAACTTTAGTCGTTTTTGTTTTTATATCGATATAGTTCCTATTTTTGGTCAAAAAGCTTTCATCCTTGATGTTCGTCGCTCCAAATATGTTGCTAACTGCATAAACTATGAACATTGCAGATACAAAAAACCCTCCTAAAAGTACTTTTTTAATTAAAGAATAATTAAATACTTTTTTAAAACCACTTTTTATCATTGTAATAGGATTGTATATAGATGAATACTTAAGTACGTGATTAGAATTGTCTAATTCTTTTAAATCAAAATTACTCTTTTCATAATCACTTTTAGTAATCTTTTTATATTTATCGTTAACTAATTCGATATTAGAGTCTTCATCGATAACCTCAACTTTTTCTTTAGTAATTGCTTCGACATAAACGTTTCCTTTTTTTATAGCTATTTTTAAATTTATAGGTTCATTAGAATCTGAATATAAATCAATATTTGCAACATCATTAGAGACCTTTTTATGATTAGCGAAGTCTAATAAATATATTTTATTATCTATTCTATAGTCTAATTCGTCCTCATGTTCATTGATATTATCAGATATAAGCTTTCCATCCTCGATATTTATAATTCTAGAAGCATAAAATGCAGCCAAACTTGATTCGTGTGTAACTAGAATTACTAATCTATCTTTTGAAATAGATTTAATAATATTCATAATTTCTATGGTGTTTTTGCTGTCCAAATTTCCAGTTGGCTCGTCAGCGATGATTATTGCGGGATTTTTAACAATTGCTCTAGCAATACCTACTCTTTGTTTTTCACCACCAGAAAGCATGCCCGCTGGTTTATTTCTATAGCGGTACATACCAACTTTTTCTAAGACATATTCAACTCTTCTTTTAATTTCCTGTTTGTTTTTTATACCGATCATCTTTAATGATAAAGCAATATTATCAAAAACACTCATATTTTCTATTAAATTATAGTCTTGAAAAATATATCCAATATTGAGCACTCTAATTTTATCTCTTTTAAGATTGCCTCTTCGAGGTAATTTTTTACCATTAATATAGATTTTACCTTTATTAACTTTATCTAGTCCGCCGATGGCATTTAAAAGCGTAGTCTTACCACATCCACTTGGGCCCAAAAGAGCAACCAAACCAGTATCATCTAACGTTAAAGATGTATCGTTTATAACGTGTATTTCATTTTTCTTATGTCTAAAGAAGTATTTGTTGACATTTTCTAATTTTAGCATGACTAGACCTCCTCTCTATAAGTATGCATGACAGAGTTTTTAAATAATTTATGAGCATATCTGTTAGAAATGAGTAGCGACATTATCGATAGTATTAAGTATAATAAGATATAATCATAATACTTAAAGTATACGACCATGTCTTTTATATAGTCTATATCGATTAAACCTTTTTTTACTATTAAAATAAGTCCTAAAAATACAATGTACGCAATATTTGCATCAAATAACAATTCAATATTTAATAAAGTCTTAGCTTGTTGCTTGGTTGAACCTAATATTCTTATTGTAGAATAATAGATGTTTCTCGACTTTAATATTATCTTGATAATGAAATAAACTATAAAGAATAATGCTATTGTTGCAACGATAAACACGAGATTTCTAATTATCCTAATGACACCGATAAACTCTCCAAAATTATTCGCTAAAGTCTTCTTAATAGAAAGAGTATTATAACCTTTAGATTCTAGCATGGCGATAGCATCGTCTAAATCTTTTGTATCTTTAACAAATACACTTATTTGGTAAGTTGGTTTATCAAATAGACGTAAATAATCTTCGTTACTAATAAATATTGTCCATACATTATCATCATAATTAGATAGTCCTGTAAGTGATCTAAAGTTTTCTTTTGTAGTATAACTTTTAATCTTGAGGTTTAAACTCTCTTCATAATATATATTTGATACCTTTAGATTCATATTGGTATTATTACAATAATAATTATTACAGTAAGAATTTAAATCTTGGAATATGATTGCTTCACCACTCTTAACTTTATCATTAGGTTTTAGTTGAAAACTAATATTTTTATTCGTCGATAATATGTGATTATTAAGTGTTAACTCCATTATACTAAACGATGCGTTAACGTCTATTCTAGCTTTTTCAAAGAATGATTCTGGTACATAAAGAATTACCTCATCACTATAATAGTTATCCCTCGACTCTAAATACTTTACTCCACAAATACTCATTGGATAATCGATCTTTTTTCCACTCATCGAATTTTCTATATTGAACTTCTTCTCAAATAAAGTATCCTTCGCTTGCTTATAAGAAAAGTTATCACCATAGACACCCAATACTACTTCTTTATCATTTTCGGGCATTCTTCCTTCGTCTACACTTTTAATATCTCTTATTGTTTTAGCCGTACCATAAAAATATGTTTCGTCTTTATAAATAGAAAACTGAGTATCTAAAAACAAATCATCTTTAAATATATCTTTAATTAAATTGATACTATTTATAGTTTTAAAATCACTTTCATCAAATTCCTTTTTATCTTTTTTATTTAAGATAATGCGCTCTGGTCTTGTATCATTAAAATAGTAATTATATCCCATTTCGTCTTGATCAAAGTTTTGTTTCTTAATACTAGAATATTCGCTAAACATTGCTATTGTTAAAAACAAATATACGAAAAATAATAACAAAAACTTAACTTTAATGTTAAATACATTTCGTATACCTAGTCTAACTTTATTTCTAAAAGATATCGATTTATATGTTCCTTCTACTACTCCTAGTGACTCTGACTTTTTTATAATTTTATCTTCGACAATTTTTCCGTCACTCATCGAAATTTTTCTAGTGGCATATGGCTCAACTTGCTCATAATTATGGGTTACTATCACTACTAATTTATTTATCGAAATATCGTGAAGTAACTTCATAACGGTTTTGGCACTTGCTATGTCTAAATTACCTGTTGGTTCATCTGCAACGATTATAGGAGTATCTTTGGCAAGAGCTCTTGCAATTGCTACTCTTTGTTTTTGCCCACCGGAAAGCTTAGAAACTTTTGTGTTCTTATATTTTGTTAAGCCAACAGTTTTAATTATTTCATTAATTTTACCTTTTGCATCCTTTTTAGTATAGCCATTAAAAAGAAGGACTAATTCAATATTTTGATAAACTGTATAACTGTTTACTAGATTAAAGTGTTGGAATATATTGCCAATGTATTTTCTTCTATATAATTCATAATCTTGTTCAGTATAATGACTTGTTTCTTCTCCATTGATATACATTTCTCCTTCTTCGTATGAATCTAGTCCAGAAATAACATTTAAAAGAGTAGACTTACCACTTCCTGATTCACCTGTAATTACGACAAATTCTCCCATATTTAATTCTAAATTTATTTTATTAAATCCACTAGCAATAGAATTCTTATTATAATAAAATTTTGATACACCTTTAAGTTTTATTAAACTCAAAATAATCATCTCCTCGTTTTTTAGATTAACACAACCATCATTCACTGTCAAATCGTGTTGATTTTTCATTTTTTGCATAAAAAATGAAAGTTACACTTCCATTAGTTCATTTTCTTTTTCCTTAATTTTATCATCTACTGTTTTATTGTATTTATTAATTAAGTTTTGGATGTCCTCTAGTATTTTATTTTCTTGATCTTCAGGCAATTCGTCTTTTTTTACCTTATTATTAGCATCTTGTCTTACATTTCTTAAAGCAATTTTAGCATCTTCTCCAATAGATTTGGCTTGTTTAACATAATCTTTTCTTTTTTCCTCAGTCAACTCTGGTAAAGTGATTATAATCATTTCTCCATTGTTTGTAGGATTAATTCCTAAATTGGCTTCGTTGATTGCTCTTTCAATATCTTTTAATGTGCTTTTATCAAAGGGCTTAATAAATAGCTGTCTTGCTTCTGGTACAGTAATATTTGCAACTGATTGAATTGGCGTCGGTGCACCGTAATATTCAACCATTATACCGGATAACATATTAGGATTTGCCCTACCAGCTCTAACACTAGTTAATCTTTTTTCTAAATTTTCAATTACTTCAACCATTTTAAATTCTGCTTCACTTGTATAATCCATTTTCTCACCTATTTCTAAACCAATTATAAAGAAAAAATACTTTTAAGTCAACCCAATAAAAAAAGCATATTACTATGCTCTACCACAATATGTTGCATCTAGTGTAGATACAACTATTGTTTCCCCTTCGTTAATAAATAGCGGTACTTTTACAACTAAACCATTTTCTAGTGTAGCGTCTTTCATTGCACTACTTGTAGTATTACCTTTAACTGCTGGTTCAGTACTACTTACTTGATATTCGATTTTTTCTGGTAAATCTATACCTATAATCTCGCCTTCATACATAGCTATTTGGATTTCTAATCCTTCTTTTAGGTATTTAGCGTTATCTCCAAGAGTATCCTTAGACAATTCCATCTGATCATATGTTTCATTATTCATGAACACATAGTTTTCTCCATCCATGTATAAGAATTGTGATTTGCTTTTCTCAACATGAGCTTTTTCGATTTTAATGTTAGTATTGAATGTTTCAACTGTAATACTACCCGTTCTTAAATTTTTTAATTTAATTTTTACAAAAGGAGATCCTTTACCAGGTTTAACGTGTTGAAACTCTACAATAACACATAACTTACCATCGACTATGACAGTCATTCCATTTTTAATGTCATTTATATTAATTAGCATGATTTAAACCTCCAATTGATTATTTTTTTTCTTTATGTTCTGTATGCTTTTTACAAACAGGGCAATATAAATTGAGCACTAACTTATCTGTAGTATTCTTTTTATTTTTTTCACTACGGCGACGAATGTTCTTACACTCAGTGCATTGTAGATCTATAGCTTCTCTATTTTCACCTTTTTTAGCCATGATATTACCTCCTTTTTTAATAGGTCAAATGTATTATAGCATGCCTTCTATGCTTTTTCAAACAAAAGCTCCATTATTTTCCTATTTAATTTTAAATTTAAAGCATATTTATAATTTTTGGTTCCTTCTTTTCTTTTGGCAATATTAGGACTTAGTATGACAATAGAGTATTCTTTTGTATCAACTGGAGCGTATGAAATGAAGGATGTACTTATAGTTGTTGTGTCCATTATTCCATCTTTATCGCTATCGACAAATGTTTCACTAGTACCCGTTTTTCCAGCTGCTAAAACTTTTGTACCGTTATAGTTTTTTCCAGTTCCATACTTCATAACAGCTTTTAATCCATCCTGTACTGATTTTATATCTTCGCTTTTCAATATTGCATCATTCAGCTTATTCGTCTCTTTTCTTTTGATAATTTGTCCATTTATAACAATTTTATTCATTAGACTTGGGCTTATTCTAGTTCCGTCATTAGCAAGCGTGTTGATATACTGAAATATTTGCATTGGGGTATATGTATCATACTGACCTATTGCTAGATTTAAAAGTAAATCGTCACTTACCTTGGATCCTATAATTCCCGTTTTTTCATTTGGCAAATCTATTCTTGTCAAATTACCTAGTCCATAAGATGCGAAAACATCTCTATATATTTTAAAATGATTTTTATTAACATTCAATTTAGAATTCCATTTATATTGTGGATTAGAGAGTTTAGCAGCGATTAAGAATTGATAATAGTTAGATGAATACGCCATTGCACTAATATCGTCTATTAATCCAAGAGACTTCCAACTACATTTTTGCGGCGTCATGTAAACTTTAATGCACCCATCTTTTATTTTTTTCCCCTTATCAATTAGATTCTCTTTATATCCCACACTCATAGAAGCTCCTTTAACAATGCTTCCTACTGTATAGGAAGAGTTTATAACATCACTAGTAATATCTACGAATCCGTCTTTATTAATCCTCAATCCACATATGGCGACTACCTCCCCAGTTAAAGGGTGCCCTATTATTACAAAAGACCTATCATAGTATTCGGAATTAGCAGCCTTTTTAGCTAGAATCATTTCATTTTTCATGATCTCTACTAGTTTTAATTGTAGATCTATATCAATAGATAGATATAGATCTGCTCCCTTCTGATACGAACTTTCAACACTTATGTTTCCCATTTGATCGATTGATAATACCTCGTCTTTACCACGTAAATAAGAATCATACTCTAGTTCTAAATAGCTGATGCCAACACTACTATTCATGGAAATACCACGCTTGTCATAATATCTTTTTAATTCCTTAGGGACACCATCTAAACTGACACTTCCAAATATACTTCTCAATACATCCTTATATGGATATATTCTTTTCCATGTCATTCCACAACTAATACCCTTAAAATTTTTAGAGCAAACACTTGCTAACTCTATATCAGTTACATCTTTTTTTAGTACTTTACTGTCAAACGAATAATCTTTATTCATCAAATAAAAAATATAACTAGCTTTCTTTTCTTCTATAGAAAAGGAGTTTATCACATCATCACTAATTCGTCCAAATTTTATTGCTTCGATTTCACTATTTGTAAGTTTTCTCTTTTTTTTAAGTTCATATTCTTCCTTTGTTATTAGATTTTTTCCATCATCGTGAGTAACTAAATAAAAAGTTTTTAGTTGTGACTCAGTAATTCTATCTAAGTCAAAATCTAAATATTTTGCTAATGATAATGCTATATTTATCTCTTCTTTAGTAGTTATCCCTTGTATTTTTTTATAAAAAATAGTCTTAACTCCAACGTTATCAACTAATACCTTCCCATTGACATCCAAAATTCTTCCTCGAGGAGCTTTTTGACCCGTAAACTTTCTTTGGGAAAGAGCTTTATATTCAATTACATAATCTTTATGATGGATTACACAGATATCGATTATTTTATAGACACTTATACTTAAAAACATTGTTATTACTAGAAAAACAAAGAAAGATTTAAACTTCATAATATTCACCACATTTATATTATGAGTATTATTTTCACATCTACACATATAATATATAAGGTGATTAACTAAAATGCTCGAAATAATAAGACGTTATATGTCAAAATTTAAAATAGAGACTTTAAATGAATTTGCAATATCAAATCATATATATTTAGATAAAGAAGAACTATCTTTTCTATACAATTTTATCAAAAAAAACTATGAAGCACTCTACTTAAATCCAGATATGGATTTATCAAGGTATCGTGGTTATTTCAAAGGAGATAACTTTGATAAGATAATAAAGTTATTAAATGACGCAAAAATAAAATACGCTAGATTTTTAAACTAGCGTATTTTTATTATATTCCACTTCTTCGGTGTGTTTGTCAAATTTAATTCGTTGCTATATCTAAAATTATATGACTTGCAATTAGTAGACCAGCACTACTAGGTACAAAGGCACTACTACCTAAAGTATTGCCTTTGACAATTGGTACTTCACTCGACGTTAAAACTTTGATCTTTTTAGTATCATATTCTCTTAATAAATAACGCATCTTTTTAGCAAGAGGGTCACCACTAGTCTTATCTAAAGAGGTTATTTCTAATTTTTCTGGATGCATCTTTTTAGCAGTACCAGTCGACACTATGAGTTTTACATCACGTTTGAGAGCATACTTGCATAACTCTACTTTGACTTTTACATCATCTATAGCATCGACTACGTAATCATATTCCTCTAGTTTTAGCTCTTCTATCTTGTTTTGCTCCACCCTTTTATATAACACTAATACATTAGCGTCGGGGTTGATATCTAGTATACGTTCTTTCATAACGTCGACTTTTCTTTTTCCTATTGTTGAATGAAGCGCGATTAATTGTCTATTTAAGTTTGTAATATCTACTATGTCACAATCCACAATAGTAATATTTTCTATACCACTTCTTGCTAGGCCTTCGATTACATAGCTTCCAACTCCACCACAACCTAAAACTAAAACCTTTTTGGTTTTAATCAAATTAAACTTATCTTCTCCAATGAGACTAATTAATCTATCAAACATGTTTCACCTCAAATAAAAAATCCAAAGGACTTGTGATAAAACCCGCTCACGCCAGGTGGTAGAACACATGAAATATTTTAGGATCCTAGATAACTCTAGTTTTCAACACCATACTCCAATTAGTTCCCCTTATATCACTTAGTCGGTTTTATATGCTTCCCTTTGGATAATTTAATTATACCATAGCAAGAAGCAAAATAAAACATATTTTACTTATCTTTACACTATAATTAATTAGGTGAAACTATGAAAAACTTAAAAAAACTCCTTAAACAAACAGGATGGTGGCTCTTTTTTCTATTCGGTTATGTAGTCATTTTAATGCTTTTAAACTATACAAGACTGTTTACATATTCTACTATCGTTAAATTCAATTACATATGTGTATCCATCATTCTTTTAATATTTGGTATATTAACTGGTAGAAAATGTGATAAAAAAGGATATATTGAGGGTATAAAATTAGGTAGTATTATATCTATAGCTCTTTTAATTTTAAATATTATCTTTTTAAGAACGTTTAGTTTAAAAATATTCCTCTATTATATTTTAATAATAATTAGTTTTACGATTGGAAGTATAATAGGTATTAACTTAAAAAAAGCGAAAAAATAATTTTCGCTTTTATAAAAATATCTTTTCAATTATCAATATTGTATTTACAAAGTTGGCAATTCCATTTTTAAATAAAAATACTATAAATAATCCGAGAGCTAAGAAAGGACCGAAAGGAAGTTCTTTCTTTTTATATAAGCTCATTATCAGTGCATATGGTAAGGCAACTAGAGAACCAATGATAATTGCAATCAAGAAAAGATTATACGGTAAAATAGATCCCATTAAAAATGCAAGTTTTACATCTCCTCCTCCGAGAGATTCTCTTTTATATACTTTATCACCTATGAGTTTAACTAGGAAGAATAATACAAAACCAAATACTCCATATAGAAAACTCTTATAAATTCCTCTAAGCCCAAATTCTAAATAAATTAATATATAAGATAATAAAGTAGAAGTTATCAAAGTACTATCTAATATGATCATTTCTTTAAAATCGCTTATACTAATTGCTAGAAGTGTACTAGCTAAAAGAAAACCAATCAAGGTATTAATCGAATAACCATATATCATATATACTAAGGAAAAGGCAAATCCAAGAAATAATTCAGCGATCAGACTAGTAATACCAATTTTTTGTTTACAACACTTGCACTTTCCCTTTAGAGCCAAGTATGAAACGATAGGTATTAACTCATACCAATTTAATGTATGATTACAATTGTCACAATGACTCCTAGGAAATATAATAGATTCACCTCTTAAAAATCTTAAAACATAAAGATTAATAAAACTTGCAAATATTGTTCCTAATAAAAATGCTAATAAAACCATATTACACCTACAAGTCGATACTACTGTATAAGTAGAAAATAGGTAGAATTACTGCTATTAATATGCCGCCGACTACAAATGCTAAGAAAATAATCATTATAGGTTCAATTAATGATTTTAATGAATTGATAATCGCTGAATGTTGTTCTTGATAGAATGAACTGACTTTCGCCATCATAGTCGCAAGCTCACCTGTATTCTCACCTGTTACTATCATATAGTAAGCAACGTCTGGCACTGCCCAATGATCTTTAAAAGATTCACTTATCTTTTCCCCACTAGCAATATTTGCTACTGTATTCATCATAATTTCTTTATATATTTCATTATTTGTAAGTTTACTTAAAATCTCGATACTATCTGTTATAAAAACATCGTTTTTTAAAAGAGAGGCAAATGTTTTTGAAAATATTGTCAGTTCATTATATATGATTATTTTTCCAATTACAGGTGTTTTCATTACTAAAGTCTGTAAAAAAGTTCTAAACGATTTTACAAATTTATATAGAATGATAACAATCACAACAACTGATATTATTGTTAAAATAATTAGTAATATATATTTTTGAAGAAAAACGCTTAGATTAATTACAAAAGAAGTAAGAGGATTCAATTCTGCACCTGCACTAGAATAAATAGAAACAAACCTTGGTACTATCTTTAGCATTACTACTGTAATAATTATTAATGAAAATCCTCCAACGAATGCTGGATATGATATCGCACTAATCATTTGTTTTCTTGTTGCATTTATTTCGGAATAATAATTTCCTAAATCGTCTAAAGTTTCATCCAAGTTACCAGCTTCCTCTGCAGCCCTAACCATGTTTATCAACAAGTTTGGGAACACTTTAGCTTGGTGGGCTAATGCATTACTAAAAGATTCCCCCATTGTTAAATAATATACGATTGACTGCATAATTTTATGTTGATTGCGGTTTTTTTGTAATTGTTTTGAGAGTATTCTCATCGCTTCTGTAAGTGTAATACCAGATTTGATATATGTAGCAAGCTGAGTTATAAAGAAAATCAAATCTTTTGTCGACATTTTTTTATACAAAACATTGGATTCACCGTAAACAAAATTAATCCAATCTGAAGTTGTAATAGAATAAACTGTGTAGCCCTCACCTGTTAAGAAAGTATAAATATCTAGCTTAGACACTCCCAAGAATGTTCCCTTTTCAACTTTGCCTTCTGGCGATAGAGCTTTATATCGAAAACTTTGGGGCTTAGTAAATCTTTTTTCTTGTCCGTCACTAATAGATTTCAAAAGCTGATTTCTTTCAACTTTTAATCTCTCTGATTGTTTTGCCCCCATCTTCATAGGTTTCTTTTCTTTTGCAAGTTTTCTATTTATTCTCATCCGTGAATAAATATCTTTATTAGCTTTTGCACTGGATGCTTCAAATTCGTCTGGATTTTCATTCATATTTAATTCGATTTTAAAATCATCTTTTTTATT
>CACYEG010000061.1 GCA_902773365.1 uncultured Erysipelotrichaceae bacterium | reverse complement strand
GAGTGCTGCTGCAGAATGGAATATTCCGGTTATTGAAATAGATGTTAAAGATTTAGCTACAAATCAAATAAATGAAGTAAATAATTTATTATCGTCATTTAAAGAAACAGGTAATATTGAATATTTGAAGCAAGCTATAGAAAAATATGAAGCAGGGGCTAGCGGATTTAATATAAATATTCCAAGTGAAGAAATGAATAAGAGAACTAATATCCATGAATCTGTAAGGAGTATATTTGAATCTTGCCCAATTATTCAAAGGTGTCAGGAATATTTACAAGAGATAATAGATTTAAAAGATATCGATAAATTATGCGATTATAGAGATATATTAGAAGAAGTACAATCTCGATTCGAAAATACTAATAATCGTGATAGAGTTGTTACATCAGTTGCGAAAACAAAATCAATGATAGATATCAGCGCAATGCTTACGCAGATTAATAATTATTTTTTAACGAATTATTTCTTAACCGATGCAGTTGGGACCGATTCTGAACTTGAAGAATTGCGCAATCTGATTTATCGAGCTTTTGTTAAATATATTCCTTTACAGAAGGGGGACGAACCTGTATCAAAAGTTATTCAAAACATAAACGCAATATTGAGAAAAAGGCCTGATTTTCGTTTTATTGCTGACTCAAGTATTAATTCCCAAAGTGTAACTGTTGATAATAAATCATATATATCGATTAATTTGAAAAGAGCTAATCCAATTGATGTATTCCATGAATTAGGTCATAATTTATATGATACTTTTCTTCCACATGATAGTTTTGCTCATAATCCGGAAGTGACAGAAATAATGAACAAGGCAAGAGAAAAAATACAAGAAAGAGCTGAAGATGTTTATACAATTTTGGATGAGGCATATCATGCAATGGAAGCATGTTTAAATGAGGCTACAGCCGATCGAGAATTAAGAGAAAACTTGCAGAAAAAGGGAATTGAAAAATTTGAAAAAGCATTTGATGAAAAGGGTGACTTAAAAAAGGAAATTAAAATGGCGATCGATAATCATGGTTTACAAGATTTGCTTCGCTTATTAAATGTTACAGAAAATGATATCGATGCTATTGCCAATAATTATACTGCTGCTAAAAATGTATACGTATATGGTTATATGAATGATGCCGTTAATAGAATTGGTTGCATGAATTTTCAGGAAAATTATATGGCATTTTATATATTGACTGGAATGATTAACTCAATTACACAAAAAACTCAATTTTCATTTGGTGATAAATCTATTAATCTTGTAATGACTCATGAAAACAATTATTGGACAAATTATGGTCGAGATGCTGATATGTATTCACTTAATGAACTTGTAGCACAATACATGGAAATAGGAGCATCGGGTAAATCGAAAATAGTCAATACACTTAGAAGTATAGTTGGAGACGAGTTAGTCGATTATTTAGATAGTATTTATTCTAAAATTTTAGAAGAAATAGGGAGGTTAAATTAGTAATAATATGAATGATATTGCTAGTAGTATTTTATATTCAATTTTAAACAATCAATATATGAAAATTCATAATATTGCTTCTTCGAATAATTATGTATTTTACAGTCCAGAGTTTTATCCACAAGGATGGGCTAGTATGAATTATGAGGTAAGAATTGGAATGCTAAAAGAAGCACTTGAAAAGAAGAAAAAATTGACGGATGTTCAGATATCAATGGAGGATGAAGAAAAGCAACATGGTAAACAATCTTAATTTTGATGGCACTGCATTTTATATGAGAGGGGAAAAAATTGATCTTGGATTGGAGAATGCCAACAGAATTACTTGTACTGATGAAATTACAGTCGGAGATCTAGTTTTAACTAAAAAAAATGCGAAACTAATTTTAATTTTATACGTCGACTATGAAGTTGAAAATATTGGCCATGTTGATTTCGCAGGTCTCGAACCTGATGGAAATTCTGATAGGTTAATATTACTGAATAGGTGTGATATAGATTTTGTTGTGAAAAAAGCTAAAGACAAGAGCACGAGTCTTTAACTTTTTCTTTTTTTTTCACTAACTTATGATATAATTTATATATAGTAGAAAAGGGTGTTGGTATGGATAAACTTTTGGTTATGGTCTATGTTCCAATGATTGAAGAAACATTCGATATGTACATTCCCACTGTAAAAAAGGTTGGAGCTGTAAAAAAACTCATTTTAAAGATTATCGAAGAAAGCACAGAAGGTTTATTCGTCGATGACGGCTGTAAATATTTATATGATAAAGCGAGTGGTGATTTAATAAGCGATGAAGCTTTTGTAAAAAACAGCGGAATTAAAAATGGCTCTAAACTAATACTTAATTAGGTGGTAACTATGCAGATAACTATTATTAAAAAGAATAAATTGAGTGTTTTTTCATTACCTGAAGTAGTTCAAGGAAACTACTGGATTACAGATTATGAAAATGGTAAAAAGATTAACCTATTGAATGTCGAAGCCAAGGATGGAAAATGGCAGCTTGTTAGTAATCAGGATGCTTTTATTACGGATAAAGACGGTATAATGGTGCCATATGCAGAACTAAAAGAATATACATTTAGAATGATTAAAAACAACTATAAAAACGAATCATACTATCTATACTGTTCTCCTGTATATGATAAAACATATAAAGAATATAGTATACCAACAAGCGGAGTTGTAACAGTTGGTAGTGATGCTAGTGCAAGCATTACATATAAGTTAGGTGGTATTCCTCCCCAGACTTGTTCAATTTTAAAAAAAGACGGAAATTATTATGTTGAAATTGTAGAAAATACATCAGTTTACGTCAATCAAAAAATGGTTGTAGGTTCTAAAAAAATAGAATATGGTGATGTAATATTTATATTCGGATTAAAGATTATTTTGTTGAAAAAGGATGGACTAGATTACCTATTAGTAAATAATCCTGGTGGCCTTGTAGATTACGATGCCGCTTTCACTAATGTTGTACCTAAAAAAGATGAATTCGAGGATAAACATGAGGAATTATCTGATGATGTACATAGCGAAACAAATTACTTTTATCGTACTCCATATTTTTATAAACTATTAAATAAAAGCACTTATTCAATAGATACACCACCTACAAAGCAAGATGAAGATAAAACTCCTGCTGCACTTACAGTTGGGCCAATGTTAACTATGTCGATGTCTAGCATGATTATGCTCATGTCAAGTCTTAGTCAGGCAAGAAATGGACAACAGGATCCTAAACAGACTATAACAGCACTTGCTATGAGTGGAAGTATGCTACTTTCTAGTTTACTTTGGCCGATGGCAACAAAAGCATATCAGAAAAGGTCTTCAAAAAAAGCCGAAAAAGTAAGACAAAAAAAGTATAAAAATTATATCGATTCTATAGAGCAAAAGATAAATATAGATTTAGAAGCACAAAGGAAAAGTTTATTTGAAAATAATATGTCTATAGCAGATTGTCAGAAAATCATAAAGAACCACGATATAAAGTTATGGCAAAGAAGAGTTACTGATGATAATTTTTTAAATCTTCCTGTTGGTATTGGCAATTTACCTATGCAAATAGAAATAAACTATCCCGAAGAACATTTTTCCATTACCCAAGATAATCTATTAGATATAGCAAGAGAATTAGGAAAGAAAGAACGTATTTTATATGAAGTGCCTGTATCATTTTCCTTTAAAGAAAATATCGCGGCCGGCATTGTAGGTAACCCAGTTATAAACAAGGAATTTGTAGATAGATTAATTTTACAAATGATGACTAACTATAGTTATGATGAACTTAAAATTGTTACATTTACTTCTAATGATAACGAAAAAGATTGGGAATATATGAAAGTTTTACCTCATAGTTGGAATAACGATAGAACGTTTAGATTTTTTGGTTCTAACAACGATGAGTATCGCGAAATAATGTACGTATTAGAAAAAATTTATAACGAGCGAAGAAATAATAATAAAAATGAAGAAAAATATGCAACGCACTATACTATTATTACAGATGCTCCAAAGTCGATTGATTCATATGATTTTATAAAAAACGTCATGTCTAGTAACAACTATTATGGTTTTAATGTAATAATGCTTGTAGACAAAGTTTCGGCATTACCTAATGAGTGCAAAAACTTTATTCAATTAAATAAAGATGAGTGTGCAATATTTTCTAGTGTATTAAATGGTGCGACACAAACTTTTAAAATAGATTTTTCGAGCACGGATGACTTGTTCGAATGTGCTAAAGAATTATCCAATATTCCAATAGATATCAAAACAGAAGTCGAGTCTAACTTGCCTGATGTGTATCATTTCTTAGAGATGTATCAAGTCGGTAAAGTTGAACAATTAAACGTCTATGAAAGATGGAGAAGGAATAATCCAATATTATCACTCGCAGCACCAATTGGAATTGGTAAGGGTGGAGAAGTCATTAACTTAGATTTACACGAAAAATACCATGGACCACACGGATTAATCGCTGGTACTACTGGTAGTGGTAAATCTGAATTTATCATATCGTTTATTTTATCTCTTGCAGTCAATTATCATCCATATGAAGTACAAATGATACTAATTGACTATAAAGGTGGAAGTTTGACCGGTGCATTTGCTAATGATATGTATTATTTACCTCACTTAGCAGGAACTATAACGAACTTAGATGGCAACGAGCTTAATAGAAGCCTTGCATCTATCGAAAGTGAAGTTAAAAGAAGACAAAGGGAATTTAATGAGGCAAGAAATTTAGCAAATGAGTCTACAATGGATATATATAAATATCAGAAATTATACCGCGAAGGAAGATTAAAAGGAAAAGAGCCAATCGCACACCTTTTCATCATCTCAGATGAGTTTGCCGAATTAAAAGAACAACAACCAGAATTCATGGATAAGCTTATTTCAGTCGCTCGTGTCGGTCGTTCACTAGGTGTCCATTTGATTTTAGCAACACAAAAACCAGGTGGTGTAGTTGACCAGCAGATTTGGTCTAATACCCGCTTTAGAGTATGTTTAAAAGTACAAGAACCAAGTGATTCACAAGAAGTTATTAAAAAACCAGATGCAGCATATTTACAAAAGAGAGGAAGATTCTATCTTCAAGTTGGTACAGATGAAGTTTATACTCTCGGTCAATCGACATGGACAGGTGGACAATACATACCAAGTCCAAGTTTCAGAAAAGAAAGAAATACGGCAGTAAACGCAATTAACAATATCGGTTTTGTTACTACCACAAAAGATGTTGAAGTAGAATCCACTGGTGAATCATTAGGCGAAGAATTACCTAATGTTGTTAAGTATATATGTGCGACTGCCAAAGAGAGAAAAATTAAAATCAAGAGATTATGGCTTGAAAAAATACCAGATAAAATTTATATCGATAAACTTAAAGAAAAGTACGAATTTACTAAAACCGAGTATTATCTTAATCCAATTATTGGAGAATACGATGACCCTGATAATCAGGAACAAAACGTACTTACAGTGCCACTATCTAAGTTAGGTAATGCTCTTATATTTGGTATAACTGGAAGCGGAAAAGAAGATTTCTTATCATCTTTAATATATTCTTGCATATCTAGTTATACTGCTTCAGAGGTCAATTTCTATATAGTAGACTTTGGAAGTGAAACGTTAAGAGCATATAGAAATGCTCCACACGTTGGCGATATAGTATTTTTAAATGATGTCGACAAACTAAACAACATGTTCAAAATGATCTATAGTGAATTAGAAAAACGTAAGAAAGAATTTGTCGAATTTGGTGGAACTTACCAAGATTATATTAAAAGGAGTGAAAACAAACTTCCTAACTTGGTTATAATGATAAATAACTATGAAGTATTTAGCGAGAACTATGAAGATTTAACTGAAGAGATTGCTAAATTATCTAGGGAAGCATTCAAATATGGAATATTCTTTGTAATTACTGCTAATAGTGAAAGCGCAGTTAGATCGAGAGTAAGACAAAATTTCAACTTGACTTATGTATTACAGCTTAACGGAGACTATGACTATTCTAGTATTCTAGGTAATACCCATGGTAAATTACCATCTAAAATAAAGGGTAGAGGTCTATTTAAAAAAGATGATATTTACGAATTTCAAACTGCAATTATCAAAGAAGAAAATTCTATGGATTACATTATGGAATATACTAAAGAGCTAAGTAGTAGTGTTAGTTATAAAGCGAAACCAATACCTGTATTGCCAGAAAAAGTTGATTATGAGTATGCTAAAGACATAGTTGAAAAAGACTTGAAGAAAGTATTTATAGGAGTAAATAAGAATACGTTAGAACCTGCTTTCTTAAATTTTGAAAAACAAGTCATAAATCTAGTTTCAAGCCAAGATGTGGAAAATACGTATGTATTTGTATCAGCTTTGGTAAAAGAATTAGAATATTACAATAAATTTAATATTTGCTTTGTTAATGCTACAGATATTGCTTTTACTGAATTTAAGGACAGTAAATACTATACTAGTGGATTTAACGAATTAGTAGAAAAATATTGTGAATATACTCAAAAAGTAAGTGAAGCATATGAAAAGAGCGGATTTAATGATAAATTTACAGAGACACTAAAGAAACACATAATATTCATCTTTGGAGTTGGAGAATTTATAAATAAATTATCAGATGACAATAAAAAGAAATTTGAAGAAATTATACACAACAACGGTACTGTTAAAGGCGTATATTTTGTGTTAATCGATAATGCTGATCAATTGAAGTCTTATGCGTATGATGATTGGTTTAAAAATGGTGCTGATACTACTAAAGGTGTTTGGATTGGTAGTGGTGTTGCAGACCAGAATCTTTTGAGAATTAATAGATTGACACGAGAAGCCAATGAAGAGATTACTAATGATTTTGGATATGTCGTGAATTCTTCAAAAGCAGCCCGTATTAAACTACTGTCAAGTTTTGATGAAAAGTAGTGTACAATAAATGTAAAACACTTGCTTCTTGTTTAAATTATATGATAAGATATTAATGTACAGTAAGGTGCTATATAAATAGAGGAGGGATATTATGGCATTAATGAACGCTGCAACAGGTGCAGCAATAGAAGGACAAAGGATATCTTATAATCCAGAAAAGTTTAAAGTTTGGGCTAATGATGTAATGAGCTATATCGATGGTGCATCAGTAAGTATCAATACTTGTTCTAAAGATTTTGGAAGACAAATGGAGAACTTAGTGCAACCAGGAGTTTGGTCTGGAGATGCAGCCAAAACGAACTATAATCTTTTCAAGGAGACACATGATGCTTTAGTACAACTAACAAATAATTTTGGAAAAGCATTTGAAGAGGCAATGAACGACGTCAATGCAAATTTAAAAAATTTGGAAGTTACAAACTTAGGTAAAATGACAAATACAGCTAACTATGGTAACCTTAGCGCTGCTCAAATAGAAGAAGCTGCAAATATGAATGTTGCAACTGAAGAAGTTGTTTACGACTATGGAAAAATGGAAAACATTTCAAGTGAATTAAATACTATTAATCAAAAACTTGATGGAGTTGTTGAAGAGATGAAGAAAAAAATTGCTACACTTACTACAAGTGGTGCAATGACAGGTGCTTCAGCTAACGAGATAGTTTCAAAACTAACTGCAAGTATTGCAACTAACTATAGTAAGGCAAGTGAATCAATTGGAAAATGTATCCAAAATATTAAACAAGCAGGCGAAAACGCAAGAAACGTTGATACTGTTTAATACAAGAAAACCTATAAAGGTTTTCTTCATAAATAAGGCTTTAAATTATTTTAAAGCCTTATTTATGAAAAGGGGAATAATATGAGCGTTATTATCGATACTGAAGTCTTAAATGATAAAGTCAAATTACTCAATGATCAAGTAAGTGATATATACAAAAAAGTAAATGGTATTCAAGATAAAGTTGATTATATAAACAGTAATATTTGGAAAGGTACAGATAATAAGGCATTTAGTTTAAAGATGTCCGGTTATGTCTCTGACTTAAAGAAAATGGCAAGTTCGATGCAGACATATAGCAATTTTGTAAAAGCATATAGTGATGCTATAGAAAAAGCAGATACCAAAGAAAGAGAATTAACTATTATATAGGAGGTGTTATATGGATTGTGATTATGGCGCTTTAGATAATGAGAGAGCATATTTAGTAAATGAATTTAATGCGATTAATTCATCTGTAGACACTTTTATAAAAATTAGTCAAGACATATGTAAATCTGACGTATGGACTAGTGAAGTTGAAGAAACTTATAATAGCCTCATTAGTGGTATAGTAGATAATTATGTAACTATTACTGAACAGTTTGCAAACATAGACTCATATATGAGTACTGTTGTTGAAAATTATTACCTCATTGACCACAAGCTGATGGGAATACAATAGGTGCAATATGGGCAAATATTCAAATATTTGGGCTAAAAATTTAGAAGCGGCCTGTGTTAATGCTTTAAATGAATTAGAAAACAATAGAGTGGGTGGGTATGCTTCTGCTTTAAGTTATAATCGGGTTTGGAAATCGTCTAGCAAAAAAAAGTGCGTTAACGCCCTAAATAGCATCAACTCTTCAAAAGAAATAAATGGAAGTATTGAAGTTTTAAAGACTAAACTAACTAATTTAAAGACAGCAGCTCAAAAAATACAAAAAATAAAAGCAAAAGAGTCTCAATTAAAAATTGAGCAGGAAAAAAGTAAAGAAGATCGTAATCAAGCAAAGATTAATCTTTTAAAAACAGATATACGTAATCTTGAGCGTGAAGTAGATAACTTATTGAAATAGGAGAGAATAATATGTTGGGGAAAATACTCTTTATAAATGACAATAGTGCATTAATAGAGTATAAGGCTGGTGTAAATCAG
>CACYEG010000060.1 GCA_902773365.1 uncultured Erysipelotrichaceae bacterium | reverse complement strand
GTAGGTAAAGAGATAAGAAAAACAGGTAACATCATAACTAATCCACAAACAGCAGATAGTGTTGTTACATATGCTCTTGCGCTAGCATCACTAGCAGCTGCTATTACACTAGTAGTATTGAGAATTAAAAAACTTAAGAAAGAAAACTAAAACATCTCTAAAATTTGAGATGTTTTTTTATGATTGTTCTATTAATACAGCATGTATAACCAATCTGTTTCTACCACTATTTTGACACGTCGATAGGGTAAGTATCTTGTCATTTTCCTTTATATCTATACCAAAGTTATGTATGCTTCGATCTTTCATTTTATTTGCGAATTCTAAGAATTCTTTTTGCGTATCAAATGTATTGTATAAGTAATCATTGGTATTTTCTATTTTGTAGATACTAAATATTCTCCAAATCATATCTTTATCTTTAGTATTAAATGTTATATATTGGTTTTCTTCTTTTTTATACCAGTTTGAGTTTAATGCTTTAGCTAAATCGCCAAACATTATTTTTCCTTTAGCAATGTTATGTCCATAAATAATAGTATTTTGATTTAAATCTTCAGGATTATTTCTATAGTCCATAAATACCCATCCAAAAGTGTTGCCATTTTTATTAAAGTCATGTGTCAAATAATAAGAATTGTTGATAGATTGAACGACGGGGTAATTGACAGTAGTGTTTTTTACAGTAAGCCATGCGACTGTATCATCATTCGTCTCTTTTAAAACCGAAATTACTTTTGCGTAGTTTTTATAGTATGGGCTAACATAAGTGGATTTCTTTTTTTCTGGTTCTGCTGGTGACGCAGGTTCTTCTATTTCTTCTGGTGTAATATCTTCTAGTTCATAGTCGTTTTCATATTCCTCAAGTAAATCGGTGATGTTTTCACTAATGTTTTTTACTTCTTTTGAGCTTTGATATATATCGAATTCATTTATTCCATAACCGATTAGAGATGATATTATAATTACTATTAAAATATATTTTACAGTAGTAAAGTTTATCAATTTAACGAGGTTTTCTAATTTATAGTCTTTCGTGTAATCGATTGAAAATTTAATACTGTTTTTCTTTATAAATTTATCTTTTTTAACAAATGTTTCTATTTCTTTGAAGTGTACTAAATTTTCTTTATTACCTTTTATATTAAACAAAATATTAGTTCGTTTATATTCTTTTAAATATTTTAAAAACTTTTTAATTAAATCAAGTGAAGCAGTTTCAAAATATAGTGTTTTAAGATGTGTATTAATCGTTAAGAATGATTCGAAGTCTTTCCAATCAGTATCGTTAAATTCGTAGCTAATAGTAAGTTTTCTTTTATAAAAAATATCGGAATAATTGTTTAACTTATTTATTCTTAAGAAGTTGCTTATGAAGAATACTTCATTGCGTGTCTCAATTTTAATTTTTTTTGTTGTATCTATTCTTTCTAGTAAATAAGGAGGTATAGTATAGCAATTGATAGTTTTAAGAGTGTCATTTTTAAGAATAGCTAAATGTACTTCATAGTTAATGGCAACATCTGGTTTAATTACTAAGTTTTTAATATTTGGTAAGTAATTTAGCAATTCTAATGTAGAAACTATTAAATTCTCATCATTTACAATACAGTTAACAATACTATCGTTTTGTATCATAACATTTAAGAATCCCGCAATGAGTTTATAATTATTTTTAAAATATCTCAAATCGAAAATTAAATCATCATCATTAATGATATTAGTATTATTAATATTCTTTATGACATTATCTTCTTCCTTATAATCAATATAGAGAATTTTTCTTTTAATTGAGAATCTTATTTTCTTCATTTTCGATCACGTCCACTATTATTATATTAACACAGTTATAAGAATTTTTGTAAATTAATGAAAAAAACTCTATATTTTTTTGTCAAATAGTGTTATATTTATACTAAGCATAGGAGTGATGTGAATTATTTAAGTATATTTTGTTTAAAAAAGGTAAAAATATAAAAGAAAGAGGAATTAAATTATGAAAAAGAAATTAAAAATTATAAGTGTATTTTTGTTAACAATAGCGCTTGGTATTAATACACTAAATGTTATCGCATACGATCCAGATGATGATTCAGTCTGTGGTGAAGGCGAAATATTACATACTAACTATTATATGTTCTTAGATGTCGCAAACAGGGAAACGTTAATGGGTAGTGCATTTACTAATAATGGAACTAAGAATTGGAATCATTATACTGGAGCACCAAAGTATAATAATATTCACTCGACAATTGTTCCACGTGGTAATATTATTGCACAAAATAATTTGAGAATCACGAATGGTAGTCAGGCAACTTTAACAAACAGTTCAAGTATAGAGTGGACAGCTGCTGAATATTGGCAACACTTTTATGCTGGAATGGTTGATATAAGAACTGGTGAAAAAAGTAAAAATAAAATTTACGATGAAGACATTAGAACGACTTATCTATTCCATAATGGAAATTGGTGGAGTTATCAAGACGAGGCACAAGACAATAATGCAGGTACTTCACATACAGATAATCAGTTATCAAATAACAAATTATATAGTTATCTAGCTAATAATATTAGCAATATAGCAACAAGTACAATCGTAACAAAAGGAACTGCAGTACCTTTAACTAATATAACACCTACTAATTTACAAGCATCATTTGAAGGAACTTCATATTTCTTTAGGGTTAATAGAACATATACTCCTGAATCTCTAACTGATGTTCCAGGATTCACACTAGGAAGTAGCACTGACCGTATTTATGCCCCTGCTGCTTACTATGTTCAATACTGTATAAAAAAGGGAGAAAAAACAATTGAATATGATCAAAATTATGAGGGTGAACCAGCTGAAAACATGCCATCAAATCAAAAGTTCAATGCACTTTGTACAAACATTAGTGATAAAATACCAGAGAGAGAGGGCTATGAATTCCTAGGATGGAATACTGATAAAGACGCAAGTAAACCTTCAATGATTGCTGGATCAGATGAGTATAAATATGCTCCAGGTGAACAATACTGTGGTAATAGCATTAAGCTATATGCAATATGGAAAGAAAAAGGTGCTGATGAACCTGAAGATAAACCGTTCACTGTAACTTATGATGCTAATAAGGGTACAGATGCCCCAGCTCCGCAAGAAGGTAATGCTAATGATAATACATGTGTTAAAATTAGCGATCAAGGAAAAATGACTCTAGCTAAGAATAAATTCTTGGGATGGAGTACTAAAGAAGATGCTGCAGAGCCTGATAAAAAGTATGCTCCAGGAACCGAATATTGCGGTGAAGAAGGAGATTTAACTCTATATGCTATTTGGAATGCTGCTACAGGAGTTAGCGCACATGTAATAGCGTTTGGCATAGTTGCAGTGACTGCTGGTGTTGCACTAGTCGTTGCAAAGAAAAAGAATCTATTTAAACAAATATAATACTTAAATAAAAACTTATTGCTAAAAGCAATAAGTTTTTTTTATTTCAATTTTAGAAAGTAGTATAGTGTTAAAAAATACGAAAAATTTTATTAGTGCTTTAAACTTATATAGTATAAATATATCTTTAGATAAAACATATGACGCTAATTTAACAAATAATGCAGAAATAGTACTGTATGTGTTTAAACTTCAAAAAGAAAGTAAACTTATACTTAAGAAAAATAAATATAGTAATTATCATAAAAAAAATTCTCGGTACAACAAGAGAATTTCATTAGCAATTTACAACGTCTATTTCAGTAACGTTATGGGCTTGTAATCCTTTAGTAGTATGTACAAGATCAAATTTTACATACTCGCCTTCCTTGAGTGTTTTGTACCCATCCATGTTTATTTCAGTATAATGAACAAATATGTCTTCACCATCACCATTTTCAATAAAACCGTATCCTTTTTCATTGTTAAACCACTTAATTTTACTTTTCACTTATTTTTCCTTCTTTCTACTTTTTTACATAGTTGCTCGATCAAGCACGTTAAATATAACAAAGGTACCATGTCGAAAAAAGGAGTTTTATAGTAAATGCTTTTTTTGGAGGGTTTTTATTGTATGTCTTATTGAAAAAAAACAGGCCCACTTATTTTATTATTACTAGTATTTTCACTATTTAAATTATACTCACTGATAGTTTTTATTGGATTTACTCTAGTAGTATTAAAATCTTTCATACGTGTTAGTTTCTCTTTCAAATAGGGAATTTTTTTGATTATAGGTTTTATTTCTTTATATATTGGGGATAGTTCCTTAAAAATACCTATTGATTTAGATAAACCTAAAAGTATTTTTGATAGAGAAAGAGTACTTGTACCAGCGTTAAACATGCAATCACCTAATAAATTATATGAATTTTAAAAAAATAATTTAATTATTTTATTATATATGATATAATTTTTTATAGATGATAGGAAGATATGCATGCGAGAAAAAGATCAAGACAATAAAAAAGTAGCTGGAATTTTTCAAAAAATAATTACCATAATAAAATACTTTTTATATCCATTTAAATATGCAGCATTGGGTGCATATTATTTAGTTTTTTATATTTTTGTTATGCCTTTTAT
>CACYEG010000059.1 GCA_902773365.1 uncultured Erysipelotrichaceae bacterium | reverse complement strand
TTTAATTCTTTAATGCATGAATAATATTTTATTTTCTTTTTATCTAGGGCCTTAATTAATTCACTCTCTAAATCATTGTATTCACCGCAATTGAATATAACTTTCTCAACTTTAAAATTATTAACTAAATTAATTGATTCTCCCATGTGATCGTAGTCTCCATGTGTAAGTATTAAATAATTGATTTTGCTTAAGCCTAGACTGTTTAAGTAGGTTATCGTATTATCAGTTAATAGATTTTCTTTTTTCTTCTTCCAATTTTCTGTTTTAGTTTTAACGATGCCTCCCGTATCAATTAACACAACACTTTTATTTGGAAATCTAATAAGAGTAGAATCCCCTTGCTTAACGTCTAGAAAGTCTATGTGATAACTGCTATCTAACGAGTTAATTGCTATATTCGCTATAACTACTAGAGAAAGAGATACTGCGGTAATTAAAAAGTGCTTTTTGGAAAATCTCAAAAAAATTATATAGTAAGTAACAATTAGCCAGACATTTAAAGGTGGTGAAGCAATTTTTAAGAATGATACATTAGATAAAAAACTATTTATTAGCTCTAGTACTTTAATAACTACTACTGTTATAGGTTCCAGTTCTTTTACCATGAATGTTAAAAGACACAATGGATAAACTATCGCTGAAATGAGTGGTACGAAAAAAATATTTATTACTACACTAAACACATTAAAAGTATAGAAATTATTGATGGTAATAGGTAGACTTATTAAAAATGCAATTAGGCTTGTTCCTAATATTTTATGTTTACTTAGTGGCTCACTTGAGTATATTAATCCGAATGTCGTCATAAAGGAATATTGAAATCCAATATCTACTAATAAATATGGATCTATAAATAATAATATCGCTCCAGTTAGTAATAATATATTTATTGTCTTAACTTCTGTATACATTACCTTGTTAATAGAAATCAATGAAAATAAAAGTGCTGCTCTTAAAACACTTGCTCCAAAAGCAGTCAGAAATGCATAAAACCAAATGAATATAATAGTTATTATATATCTTTTTGTTTCCCCCACTTTTAGTTTCTTTAAAATCAAAAGTATAAAACTCGAGAATAATCCTATGTGCATTCCAGATATAGCAAAAAGATGAGTTACGCCATTCTTTTTATATTGACTCATTACTTCATCATCCATATAAGACTTATTCCCAAGAATAAAGGTAGATAAATAACTCTTTATCTTTTTAAAAGAATATATCCTTTTTACTATTGAATTTTTAATTTTATATAATAATGATTCACCTTTAATAATTTCGAATGAATTAATTCTACAATTATAAAAAATACCGTGATTTTTAAGGTATTTTTTATAATTAAATGTATTGGGGATTGTATTATTTTCAGGTTTAGATAGTAGTGCAAAATATTTTATTTGAATACCTTCTTTTATTTTAGAAATTACTTCTTCTTTCTCTTCTTTGGTTTTAAAATAATAAGTGCATTTTTGTCGACTTCTTCCTTTTATATCCATTGATAACTTATCGCCATCAGATTTATATGACTTTATTATTCCTTTTAATGAAATTTCTTTAGAGTCATAATTAATCTCTTGGGAAGTATTAATCCTAATTAAAGAAACTATAATAGAAGTTGCTAACAACAATATATATATAAAATCTTTAAGAAGAAGTTTCCTTATTATCAGATTTAGTTTCATTATACAATTTGTATGCGAATGTCACATATTCTGCTTCCATTATTCTTAAATTATCCTGATTGAATGGTTCTCCATATGATACTTTCATTTTTTCTCCAATTTTATCGACAAGTTCGTTATATTTTTCTTCTCCATACTTAACGTAATAATTGTGTAGATATTTGCCAATATCCATACGCATCTTTTTTATGTCTTCTTTATTCATATTTACCTCATACTGTTATATAATCTTTGATTTTTTCATATATATTATCACTTATTCCTGGGACTTTCTTTATATCTTCGATAATAGAAAAGTTACCATTAGCTTTTCTATATTCTATTATTGCTTTTGCTTTTGCTTCTCCTATACCGCTAAGAGTTGTAAGATCTGCAATCGAATCAGTATTAATAGATATTTTATTGGAAATAGTCTTCTCTACACTAGCGTAGGATTCTCCTAGTGACTCTTTTTCTTTACTTGCTTCTATATCTTTATCGACCACAATTTGCTCACACGTACATTTTGGAACTTCACAGACAAGCTTATTATTGGTATTTTGTTTGGCAATCTCACTTTTACTGAAAATGTATATGACCATTTCATCCTTCAATTTTTTAGAAAGATTAATATTACTTGTAACACCAGATGAAGTTATTCCACCAGAGGCAACTATTGCATCGTTTACTATAGAGCCTTCATCCAAAATATAAACACCAGGTTTTTTTACTGCGCCTTTGACGTCTACAATTAGCTTTTTTATTTCTTCTTTCTCTTCCTTAACTGGCTCTATTAAATCTTCTCTTTGCTCTATAACACTACAATTCTCACATTCACACTTATTAACATGAACATAATATACACTTCCCATAATAGAAAGAAATGCTATTATTAAAGACACAAAACTTATAATATTTCTTTTAAAAATAATTTTAATTTTCTCTATATATTCCATAATCATCCTTTCTAACTTATCCTCTACTATTATTATTACGAGCAAATTATATTTTTTCTAATCTATATTTGCCTAGTATTTTAAAAGTAATTTTGTTATAATTAAATTGGTGATGAAAATGACGACAATTTATATATTTCTTTGTAAAACTTTGACTATAGCTTGCCATATATTTGGCAAACTTATTGGAAAACAAGGGACAGTATTTCCAGGAAGGGTTATAAACCACTTCAATAGTCGGGTTTTATATAAATTGAAGTACCCAAAATATGTTATCGGAGTAACAGGTTCAAGTGGTAAAGGTTCAACAGTAAACATGGCTGCTCATATATTTAAAGAAGCTGGACTAAAAGTTGTTTGGAACAATAGCGGTAGTAACGTACGAAATGGACTTACTACGCTAATACTTAATAATACCAATATGTTCACCAAAAAAGTTAAAGCAGATGTTGTGCTATTGGAGATGGATGAAAGATACATAGATGGATTATTTAAAAGCGGAACTCTTACTCATTTACTCATAACTAATGTGACAAGGGATCAACCTGCAAGAAATATTCATCCTGAAGTTATTTTTGAAAAAATTATGTCGAGTATAGATGATAAAGTAACTCTAATAATAAATGCCGATGATCCAATTTTAAATAGAGTAAAATTCCTACACAAAGGTCAAATAATATGTTACGGTATATCGAAAAATAAATATTCATTTACTGATACTCCAAGTTATGCAGTAGATGCAGCTTACTGTCCAAAGTGTCATGCAAAATTAAAATATACTATCTATCACTATGGACACTTGGGCATATATAGCTGCCCTAAATGTGATTTTGAAAGAGGAAAACCAAAGTACGAAGCAACTGATTTAGATTTGAATAATGGTACTTTTAAAATAAATAAAGAAAAATATAAGTTAAATAAGAATGTTTTCTTTGCAGCTTACTATACTCTAGCAGCATATGTAATTGCTATGGAAGCAGGTGTTAAAAAAGATGCAATAGATAGAGCGATTAATATAGATACTCCTGTTTCTAAAAGGATGAAAGAGTATACCTTAGATGGAAGAACTATCGAAATGCTCGAATCAAAAAATGAAAACTCTTTAAGTTATTTACAGTCCTTAAATTATATTAAAAATCAAATGGGTAAAAAAACTGTAATCATGGGATTTGAAAACGTCAGTAGACGTTATAAATTCAATGATTTATCGTGGTTGTGGGATGTAAATTTTGAACTTCTTAATGATGAGAACATAGACAAAATTTTCTTAATAGGTAGATTTAAATATGATGTTGCGACTCGCCTATTCTACGCGAACATCCCTTCAGATAAGCTTGTACTAGTCGATAATTTAAGTGATGTTTGGAATATGGTAAAAAAAGATAGTCAAGGAAACATCTATACGATGGTATGCTTTGACATGACAGCAGTTCTAAAAAAGCTTCTTAAGGAGGTACAAGATGAAAATAAAGACAATTAAAATAGCGCATCTTTATTACGACCTAATGAATCTCTATGGTGAAACTGGTAATATAAAAGCTCTTAAAATCTTCATAGAACGTCAAGGAATTGAACCTGAGATACACTTTTTAACGATTGGCGATGATATCGACTTTAAGGCCTATGACTTCTACTATATTGGTGCTGGGAGTGAGAATAATCAAAAACTTGTGTTGGATGATTTAATGAAATATAAAAATGATATCAAAGCTGCTATCGAAGATGGAAAAATGTTCTTAGCAACAGGTAATACTATGGATTTATTCGGTAAAAAGATAAAACTTAAAAACGGAGAAGTAATTCCTTGTTTAGAAGTATTCGATTACCAAGCTGTAGAGCAAGAAAAGAGACTTGTAAGTGAAATAAGATATAAATTTGATGATTTGTTAGAAGGAAAAGGTCGAGATATTTTAGGATTCAAAAATTGCAGTTGCAATATATTACATAATAAATACAGAATGTTTGGTTTTCCAAATAACATAAAGTATAATAATTTTTATGGCATGGATTTTGTTGGGCCTGTCTTGATACGTAATCCCTATTTTACAGATATGCTTCTTAAAATATTATTTGAAAGTAAAAAACTAAAATATAAAGAAGATGACTCATCGATAGAATATAAAGCCTATCACGAATATTTAAAAATGTTTAACACCGATATTTAGACTAGAATACTCTAGTCTTTTTTGTTATAATTTTAATAGGATGTGATAATATGAAACCAGTACATATAGTAACTGATAAAGAAAATATAAGCCCAATAGTTTTAATGCCGGGTGACCCTCTTAGGGCTAAATATATTGCAGAAAACTTTTTAAGCGATGCAAAACTTATTAATACGGTAAGAAACATGCTTGGATATACAGGAACTTATAAAGGAAAAAGAGTCACTGTAATTGGCTCAGGTATGGGTATGCCTAGTATGAGCATTTATGCATATGAATTAATACATTTTTACGATGTCAAAAAAATTATTAGAATAGGTAGTGCCGGATCACTTAATCAAAATGTTAAGATAAGAGATATTGTCGTTGCAACAGAGGCAAAAACATTAAGTACTTTTGCATTTTCTCACTATAAGATAGACAAAGATACAGAATCTGCTAGCACTAAACTAATAGAAGATATTAAGTCTTCAATTAATAATGAAAGAGTTCACTTTGGGCCAATACTTACAAGCGATGTGTTTGACGTTTATACTGGTATTGATCATGTTTTAAATAGATTGGGTTTCACTAATCCACTCGCCGGAGAAATGGAATCATTTGCTCTTTATTTAATTGGTAAAATGGAAAATATAGACGTAGCAAGCTTACTTACAATAGTAGATAGCAAATATGAACCAGGAGTAAATTTGACAAGTGAAGAAAGAGAAACTTCGCTTAACGAAATGATAAATCTTGCTTTGGAAGCTTTGATAAAATAAAACAGACTATTTATTTAGTCTGTTCATTTGATTCATCATTTGTTTAACTTGTTTTTGGCTAGGCTTTCTTCCCATTCCGCTCATTAGCGTTTCTATCATTTTCTCATTAATAGGAGGATTCTTTTCCATAAACTTTTTCATGTATAATCTTGCTAGAAAAAAACCAGCAACTAAACCAATGATTAACCCTACTACGATTAATAAAATATCGTGTAACATAAATTCATCTCCTAAGGTAATTATACTAAAATTAACATATTATGACAACCAGAAATAATCTTTTGAATAGAAGTCTATGACAAACAAATTTGGAAAAGACTTTAATAACTCAAAAAAACTCGGATTATTTAAAGTACTTTTAACTTTTAAGTATGTTTTATTAACTATTAGTTTGGAACTTTCAGAAGTATAATAGTCATTGATTAAATGTCGATTTTGAAATTTAGTGTAATTATCACTCTCTTTTAGTTGGTTAAATAGTGACAAATTGATTTTTAATTTATCCTGTGGTTCGCATATCTCGTTAAATAATCTATAAGCTAGCCCTACTTCTTTATTGTTCATACTATGTATATTATCTAATGCCAAATATAAATTATATGGTTTATCCTTAGTAATAGTTTTAAAATCGTTGTTTATTTTAAAAATATAAAAAGTTCTCACATTTTTCACCAAAAATATCATACTTTAACAGCATGATATTTTTTGTCGAATTTTATAAAAGAGATGAGAATTTATTATCTTTAGACGTTATTTTAATAACTTGTTCTGTTTTTACTGCATTATCTACAAGTGTTTTCCAATCCCATGAATTTTCATATTCGTCACAAAGATCTTTTTTAGGATTAATTACTGGATGATCTGGAACAAATATTGTGCAACAATCTTCATAGGGAAGAATACTTGTTTCGTATGCCTCGATCTTTTTAGATATATCTATAATCTCTAATTTGTCAAAACATGCGACCGGTCTTATAACAGGTATATTTACAACACTGTTAATTACATTCATCGAGTCTAGTGTTTGACTAGCTACCTGTCCAATTGATTCGCCATTTATGAGAATTTTACAATTGTTCTTTAAGGCAATTCTTTCAGAAATTCTATACATCATTCTTCTCATTATTGTTATCAAATATTCATGAGGTACATTTTTAAGTATACCTTCTTGTATATCAGTAAAATGCACTATATGTAATTTTATATATCCAGAATAATTGGATAAAATTCTAGCTAAAGATTCAACTTTCTTTTTTGCTTGATCACTTGTATGTGGAGGACTTTCAAAGTACACTGCTTCCAGCCTGATTCCTCTTTTCATAGAAAGATAACCTGCAACTGGGGAGTCAATGCCACCTGATAACATAAGTAATCCTTTACCAGCAACTCCTACTGGATACCCGTGTAGTCCTTTTTTTGACTCAAAATATATATACGATTTATTAGATCTTATTTCTATATTTATTGTAGTTTTAGGATTATGAACATCAACTGTAGAACCTGGACAGTTTTTTAATACTACACCACCCAAAGCACTACTTATTTCCATACTAGTAAAGGGATAATTTTTATAGCTTCTTTTCGTAACAACTTTAAATGACTCAATTTTACTATCTAAAACTAAAGATTTTAAGTTTTCTTTTATTGTGTCAAACTCGATAGTACCAAACTCGTATCCTGTTATGATTTCATGTATACCAAATATGTAATTTAATCTTTTTTCAACTAATTCTAAGTCAGGTGCAAATATATACATGCGACCATTATCGTACTCAATTCTATAATTCAATGACTCTAGAGCGTTATCGATATTCTTCTTAAGAGTTTTGATGAAAAACTTGATATTACCCTTTTTGGTAGTTAGTTCTCCATACTTGATAATTATTAATTTATTCATGAATAGCACCTAATTCATTTAACTTATTATATACTATGTCGAAAGAATATAAAAACTTATTGATATCATCAAAACTTGTTAAGTGTGAAAGACTTATACGAATAGTAGTACTTGCTCTTTTTTCATCACCATATACTGCCAAAACAGTTTTACTAGTTTTACCATGAGAACAAGCAGTATTACTTCCAACATATATATCACGTTTTTCCAATGCATGAATAAATGTTTCTGGTTTGATATTCATTAAACTTATATTTAATATATGCGGTATTGAGTAAGTAGTTCGATTTATTTTTATTTCTGGATATTTTGCAATGATAGAACGCAATTTATCGTTCAAAAGTTTTACAACGCTTTCATTTTTAGATACACTTGTTACTGCTATTCTTAAGGCTTTGGAGAAGGCAACTATTAAAGGCAAGCATGGAGTTCCACCTCTTAGTTCACCTTCTCCTCCTTTGATAAGAGGTTCAATATTAACTTTGTCACTTTTGTATAATAATCCTATTCCCTTTGGCCCATATATCTTGTGACTAGATACACTTGCTAGGTCGACATCGTGTAAATTTACGTTTATTTTACCGATAGCTTGTGTCAAATCTGAAAAAAGAACAGTGTTTTCGTTTTCCTTTTTAATGATTTGACGTAGTGTTTTAAGTGGTTGCCTTATTCCCATTTCGCTATTAACACCCACTATACATGCAAGTATTGTATCTTTTTTAATTTTAGAACGCAAATCGTCAAAATCTATAACGCCATCCTCAGTATTGTTAACATAGGTTATTGTAAATCCAAGTGTCGATAAATAATCGCATATTCCATAAATAGATGGATGTTCTAACTTGGAAACTACTATGTTTTTTCCCTTTTTTTGATTTTTTAATGCGTATCCTATAATAGCAGTATTATTAGATTCTGTCGAACCGCTTGTATATATTAATTCAGATTCTTTAATATCTAAAAGTTCACAAATCTGCTTTGTAGCACTGTCTAAAAGTTCTTTAGATTTCTCTCCTAAAGAGTGCAAAGAATTTGGATTTCCAATATATTCCTTTGTAACCTTTATGTAACTATCTAAAACCTCTTTACTGACAGGGGTTGTTGCTGAATAATCTAAATATATCATATTAACTTTCTCCTACCCTTATAGTATAACACTCTTAATTCGGCATTACCAACATTTTTTTATATAAATAAAAAAATCACTATTTGTGATTATTGTTAATGTTAAATTTTTCACCAGAAAGGGTATCAAATATCGAAGACCTCGGTTCGCTTTTTAGTTTTGGTAAATCGATATCAATATCTTCAGAATCAGCATTTGTAGTTTCATCGCTTCTCACTGATGGTTCTATTTCTGGCTTATTCTCTGACGATGTATATATAGGACTAAGGGGTTGATTTTTCTTTTCCGCTGATTCTTTATTTTCGTCACTAAATGTGCTATCTACTGTGGTGTTAGTTTCATATTTTATTTCTTGTTCTGGCTCAATATCAGTTAATACTGGCATTTCTATGGTATTCTTAAATGCTTCCATTTTTCGTTTGTTTTTCAATTCCATCGCCTCATCAACTGTTATTGGCGCGATTTCTTCACTAGATGTTTCACCGAGTATTTGTATATTTTCCAAACTTTGAGTGTCACTTACATTAGAATTCAATTCCGAATTCATATTGAAAGAATATTCTTGTGTGCTTCGCAAAGGTTCATCATCAATTGTCGTTTTAAGTAGAGTTTGAGTATTATCTTCAGTAGATATCGCGTCCACCTCTATCTTTTTTTCTTTTCTACCACCAAAAATCAGAACTAATATAAAGATTATTATCAAGACAATAATTGCAAAGCATAATCCTAACATAATTGGATCTTCCGAAATAAACTTAATTAATATATTAATGGTTTCTCCCATATAAATCTCACCCTATCTTATTCTTATTACAGATAAATTTTATCATAAGTGTATATATATTTCAAGGAGTTACTCATCTATTTTATCTCTTTTAGAATATATACATCCACAATAATCTTGTCGATAAAGAGAATATTTTTTGGAAAGCTCAATACTTCTTTTATACCCATCTTTCTTTTTAAAATCTGATACCAAATATTTAACACAACCATTCTTTTCTAAAGATAGTCCTATTTCATTTACCCAGGGCATAACTTTATAGGGACTAAGTGTCAAAGTCGAAGCAAAATATTCATAACCATCTTTTACTGCTAGATTATAAGTATATTCTAATCTTAATTTATAGCATTTATAGCAACGAAATCCTCTTTCTGGTTCTCTTTCAAATCCTGAAACTATTTCGTGATACTTGTCGTTATCATAATCGGCATCGATAAAATTCAATTTGTTTTTATGGGGTATTAAAGTAAGCAACTTTTTTTGCTCTTCTTTTCTTGTTAAATATTCTTCATATGGTTCTATATTAGGATTATAATATAATACCGTTATGTCAAAAAATGGTGTTAGTCGTTCTATAACACTGGAACTGCACGGAGCACAACAAGAATGCAAAAGAAGACTTGGAACATGATCCAACTTGTCTATTGTATCTATCATCAACTTGTCATAATTCATATAATCACTCTTCACTATCAAATTCTTTGAAATAGTAATTTCCAAAATCTGCATCAAAATTGAAATATCCTTTTTTATTACCGATAGAAGCATAGATCTTCTCATATTTGTTTAAAACTTTAATATTACGAGTATTAATATAAACTATATTTCCATCATTCATAGAAAGCATAAATCTCTCTTCGTCAATATAATCCCCATCGCTATTTTGACTTGGAGTATATTCTATTTCGCTGATAGATTGTATTATATCACTATCGACACTCTTTAAGCCAGATATAAATTTGTCTAATATTTTATTAGGAACATAGTTTATTAAAGTAGGAACACCATAAATGTCTTTTTTATCGGTCTGATTGCCATTAGAAAGAATTAAATTGCCTGTCTCTTTATATATAAATAATGGTCTATTCTCACTTACGATTATTTCTATTTTTAACCACCAAGACTTTTTTATTTCACATGCATCGATAAAATCGTTCTTTTTGATTTTTTTGCAAGCATTTGAGGAAGATACAGTTAAAAACCTACTTTTTAAAACGTGGGATGATTTGATAATTTCACTATCACTTACATATTTATTTCCACTTACACTAATACTTGAAACTCTTAGTTTAAAGGAATAATAGATTACTAAACAAACTAGAAATATAATCAACGCCAAAATGAAGACTCTTTTTATATTAAGCCTTCTTTTCTTAACAACAATTTTTGGCGTTAGATTATCTTTCATAACTATTTAATCATATCCTTTATTGTATTATAGATGATAGTACTAGAATCATTCTTTTGCATTTTACCTAAATTCATTTTCATATTAATTTGTAACTCTTTATCTTTTAAAAGCTTGTCGATTTGTGATTTCAATATGTTTGCATTTAAAGTAGATTCTTCTATCATTATAGCAGCATGATGATTAGCGACATCTAAAGCATTAAAATACTGATGATTATTGGCAACATACGGACTTGGTATTAGGATTGAAAGTTTTTTTAAAGCAATTATTTCACTTATCGAAGAAGCTCCTGCTCTACTTACTATAACATCGGCATTTTTCATTAGACCAGCCAAATTTTCAACATATGGCACTACTACAACATTTTTGCTAAATGTATTTTTAGAGAATTTTTCATAAGATGATTTACCCGTTATATATAAAACATCATAATCTTCATCATCAATACTGTTTAAAAATTCTAGCATTTTTTCATTGACAGAGCTACTGCCAAGACTTCCTTGTACCATCAAAACAAACTTCTTTGTTTTATGTAACCCAAATTTGGTTTTTTCTATTGGCTCGATTTTAAGCGCTCTTTCACTACACGGATTGCCAGTAAATACAGTCTTTGATCTGTCAAAATAATGTGCACTTTCTTCAAAGCTTACTCCTATTTTATCCGCAAGGCGGCCTAACATTCTATTAGATTTCCCAGGAATAGAATTTTGCTCATGAATAAAAGTTTTAATCTTAAGACTTTTTGCCGCTTTAATAACAGGATACGTAACATATCCGCCTATTCCTAAAACGATATCTGGTTTAAAATCTTGCATTATTTTTTTGCATTTTTGAATATTTTTGTTTATAAGGAATACCACTCTGATATCGCGCACTATATTCTTTGTTAAACCATACATTTCAATTCCAGTATAATTGATTCCCAAAGAAGGTACGATATCTTTTTCCATTCTATTTTGTGTTCCTATATATAGAAATTCGCTTTTAGGTTCTAACTCCTTAATTTTTTCAATTATTGCAAGTGCTGGATATATGTGTCCTCCTGTTCCACCTGCTGTAACAATAACTCTCATACTACACTTCCCATCATTAAATTATATAATATTTATTTGTTTTTTATCTCTTTTACAATCTTAAAAGCATCTAAAACCTCATTTGAATAATCACATTTAACATCTTGATATATCTGTGCAAGAACATCGCCTTTTTTTACATAATCGCTTATTTGCTTTTTTAAAACAACTCCGACGCCATAATTAATCTTATCGGATAGTTTTTTCTTACCAGAACCCAAATTGAGAGAAACTTCTGCTATTTTTTTGGCAGAAATTTTTTCTATAAAGCCCTCTTTATCTGAAAGTACATCTTTAAGTTCCTGGGATACTTGAATTTTATCTAAAGAGCCACATTGATTCTCGACGAACTCGACAAATTTTTTATACGCTTGCCCATTGTCTAAAACTTCATTTACTTTCTTTTTAGCATCTTTAAGTCCAATATTAGTTGCTTTAGCAAATAACACAGAAGATAACTCGATAGATAAATCTCTTAAATGTCCTTTTTTACCTTTCAATACTTCCATAGCTTCAATTACTTCCAAAGCATTTCCAACATTATCGCCTAATGGAGTATCCATTTGAGATAACACAGGGATAACCACCTTATCATAAGATTTTCCTATTTTTATCATAGTACTTGCCAATTCTTTTGCCTCTTGTTCGGTTTGCAATAATGCTCCAGATCCAACTTTCAAATCTATCAGAATATATTTGGCACCAACGGCAAGCTTTTTACTCATAATGCTAGACGCAATCAACGGAATACTCGCTACTGTTCCTGTTGCATTTCTTAAATTATATATTACTTTATCTAAGGGAGCTAAATCTTTCGTTTGTTCCATTAGAGCAAATCCGACTTTATTGACATTTTTTATAAATTCGTCATTAGAATAAGATAGCTTAATGCCTGGGATACTTTCTAATTTGTCGATTGTTCCACCAGTTAAACCGAGGCCTCTACCAGATAGTTTAGCGACTTTTAATCCTAAACTTGCCAAAATTGGTCCAATTATTAATGTTGTTTTATCTCCAACACCGCCAGTTGAATGTTTATCTACTTGTATTCCTTTAATTTTCGAAGTATCTAAAACTGTACCACTTTTAAGCATTATGTCAGTTAAATCTACTGTTTCTCTAAGGCTCATTCCATTAATGCATATAGCCATCAATAAACTACTCATTTGATAATTCTCTATTTTATTATTGAGATAACCAATAAATGCATATTCTAGTTCCTCTTTAGACAATTCTTGCTTTAATCTTTTTTTATTTATAATATTTAAGATATCTTCTTGCATTTTTTACTCACCTCTTAAATACTTCTTTCACTTCATCTACGTGCATTAAAATATCACAAAATAATTCCTGTAAACCAAAGCACATGAATAAAAGTGAAATCAAATAAACTTTAGTAAGAAGCTGGTAATATAATGCAATCGATATCAAAATACCTAATAGAGAAAAAACGCTTATTATGTAATATCTTAAAGAAAAAAGCCTTGTTCTTTCTTTTTTTATATATTTTAAGCTGTACACTTTGACAAATAATGATAAAAAAGAGAATAAAAGAACTGTACTTGCTAAAACTAAATTTATTTTTGCTTTTACAATAATAATAAATAAAAAACAAATTAATGAAATACCACTCATAAAAAGAGCTTCTTTCCTTTCCTTATTAAATAAAAATTCAATTATTTCTAAAAGACAGCAAAGTATAAATACTCCAGCATATACAAGGGTCGGAAAAGGACTTGAAGAAAATAAAGATAAGATAAGTCCAATCATTACTATTAAAGCATCTATAATCAATTCGATAATATGTCCTTTTTTCATAGCAAACACCACTCTATTTCTATTTAATAATATAATTTTTTTATCGATATGTCAATTCAGATACTTCTTTTCTTTTAGCTATTGTGATAAAATATTATTGAAAGGAGAATCAGTATGGAGGCATTAATACCTGTTGGTATTATATTACTTGTTTTGTTAGTTTCATCTATTAGACAAATTGAGGAGTATGAAAGAGGAATATTATTTACATTTGGTAAATTTTCAAGAATACTAAAACCAGGATGGAATATTATTGTTCCGATATTCCAAAGCTATAAAAAAGTTGATATACGTACTAAAGCTGTAGATGTTCCAGAACAAGATGCGATAACTAAAGATAATGTAACAGTTAGAATAAATGCAGTTATATATTATAAAGTTTTCGATGCATCTAAAGCAGTTTTGGAAGTTCAAAATTATTACTATGCTGTTGAACAATTAGCACAAACAACAATGAGAAATGCAGTTGGAGCAGTTACGCTTGATGAATTATTATCTGAACGTGAAAAAATAAGTACCAACATTTGTAAAATCATAGATGAAGCAAGTGACCCATGGGGAATCAAAGTTGAAAACGTCGAACTAAAAGACATCAGATTACCAGAAGAAATGCAAAGAGTGATTGCTAAGATTGCGGAAGCAGAAAGAGAAAAACAAGCTGTAATTACTAAATCGATTGGTGAAGTAGAAGCTAGTAAAAACTTAGCAGAAGCTGCAAGAACAATGGCATCTACTCCTGGTGCATTACATTTAAGAACTCTTGCTACTATTAATGATGTTTCATCTGACCAATCAAATACAATTATATTTGCAATTCCTTTAGAAGTACTTCAGGCATTCGGTATGGAAAACACTATTAAAGGGTCAGATATAGTAAAGAAAATAACTAAAAAAGAATAAAAAAACCATAATGGTTTTTTTATGGAATAATATTAATAATTACAATTATTAATTACTAAAGTTAATTTAAAAAAAATTTAAAAATAAAAGACTTTTACAAGTCTAGTTATTTCACAATGGGGCGAAATGTGGGGATCGAACCCACGCGTACCGGAGCCACAATCCGGCGTGTTAACCACTTCACCAATTCCGCCATGAAGTAGTTATATAATATCAAAAAAATGAAAGAAAAGCAACCTTTTGTATTGCTTTTTATTATTTTTTTGATATAAAATAGTAATAGGATGGTGTATTTATGAATAGCATATTAAATTCAATAAAAGATTTTTTTGTAAAATATTATGGAATGTACTCTGATTTTATTCATTCTTTGTTCGGTAAGGGAATGGGTGATTTTATGGTGTATTTGATTGATATCATTGTAGTTATACTTATAATAAAATTAATAATTAATACAACTTTTACCGATAAATAGTTTTAGCTGTAGTATACTATTTTAGTGATTTTAAGGCCTTTTACATAAATGGTCTTTTTTATTTCGTCATCTTGTGGCTGCTTCTTTAAATATTTTTTTATAAAAATTTCCATCGAACTTTTTAAGTTTTTTCCCCTTATATAATCGCAGAAATCATAAGAGCATATTTTTTTTACTTTGGGTAAATCCTCCTCTTTAATGGTATCGCTAATATTATTTGTATTCACATCCTTTAATAAAACTACATGCTCTTTTTCTATAATTGCGGTATTAATTAAAAGAAAAGATATAAATGTTATAATGCCATAAGTAAAAGTTTTCATAGTATCACCTATTTTTATTTTATTTAATTGTTATTTTTATAAACAGGTAATAATTGGTTATGCTAGTTTTTTAGAAATTATTTTGATCGATATTAAGCCAAATATCATACTAATAACAATAGTTAATAAATTGTTTAAATTTATGAGTTTAATTGTATTTATCAATAATGATGTGGTAGACCACAAACAAAAAATTGTTATAATATAATTTATAAGAGCTTTATGTTTTTTAATAAGATTAACAAATATTTTAGAGAATATAATAATACCAATAATAAAGCCCAAACCAAAGGGAATAATTATACTAAAATCAAGCTTAGAAAAAGAAATTAGTATTTTTTGATAATAACCTAGCATCAATAGTATCGCAGTCCCGCTTATGCCTGGAACTATTGTTGAAATTGCATCCAATAATCCACATAGGATTAATGAGATAAATAAGTGAATGCTAGATTCATTGGTAATTGTTCCCTTTCCTTTAAAAGTGACTAAACCAATTAAAAATAAAATAAACAGTGAAGAAATTAGAACATACTTTAGATTTATTTTTTGATATCGATATTCTTTAATATTTTTAGCTGTTTCATAAATCATTATCCCTACTATAAAAGACAATAAAATGTGATAAAACTTATTTGCAATATAACTCATAAATATACTGGTTAATAGTATGGATATTATTATACCTAATATTAGGGGGAACAACTTTTTTAAGTTTTTTATGGCAAATTGAAAATTAGCAACAGAATTTATTAATAATTCATATACCCCGAGCATCATCGCTAATACTGCTCCAGATACTCCAGGTAATATCTTTCCTAAGCCGACAATTATGCCAATTAAAAAAAGTTTTGTCACTTTTATCACCTATTACATTATAAAAGACATAACGCTAAAATATGTTATGTCTGTTCATAATTATATATGCCATGTATTTTCTCTAAGGTTTCATCATCGAGTTTTTTTAGTTTCCACTTTCCATCTTTTTTTTCTAGTTCAAAGTTAATAGTATAAGTTGCTAATTCGTTAGAACTTTCCATAATATCCAACTTATGATTAATAAACAACTCCTTACTATAATTTCCATCTATGTAAAAATCCATTGGATTGTCGAGTAAATCTTTTTC
>CACYEG010000058.1 GCA_902773365.1 uncultured Erysipelotrichaceae bacterium | reverse complement strand
TCTTCATTAGAAGTATTTTTAACTTTTAAATTATATTCTACAAAATCTCCTGGATCAAATAGCTTTAAATCCAAATTAATCTTTTTACCACTTATGCTTGCTTCTGTTACTTCTTCTGCGTTTCCACTAGTCGTACTTAACTTGATTGATTCTAATTTAATACTAGTAGAATCACAAGTTTCTGCATTTACATAAAATGGTATTATCATAACAAATAACAGAATTGGTAATAATATTTTTTTCATACTTTATACATCCTATTCTTTATATACCCTACTTTGATTATATATAAATACATATAAAAAAACAATTTTTTCTATATAAAATTTTAATTTAAAAGTATAAAGCAAATCATAGTAACACTTACAAAAATCCGAACATTTACTTCCAAATTTACAATATATAATTAAACACTTTTAAATATATATTTGCACATGCCAAAATGTTGTGGTATATTTTATTCAAGTAATTGAGTCAATCAGAGTTCATAGATTTGTGCCGATTTTTCATAAATACGTTAAATTGAGGCCCCATTTTTTTTATAAAAAACTAGTCACGTGACTAGTTTTTTTATTGTCTTATTGCTTCTCTAATAGTATAATAAACGCCATATATTTAAAGAAGTGATATTACTTATGAATTTTAATTTTTTTAAAAAGAAAAAAAGAATGATTTGGAAACTAGTAAACCATTAGATATACCTACTGTTTGATTTGATGATTTAGAGTTACATGTAAAAGTTGGTCATTTGATTCACCAAAAGTATCAATAAATACATCAAGTAAAGGTGAAATCGACTATAGAATAAATGCCGAGTCATTCGAAGAATTTGCTAAAGAACTTGAATATAATCAGTTTATCGCAGCAAGTAATGAAGTGGATAAAGTTAAAGTATTAACTAGAACATTATTTAGTAGAAGAAAATAATCTTATTGATTAGTTTATATTTTTTTATTTGAAGGGGTTATATGGAAAATTTATACTTTAAAAGTAAAGAAGAAATACACGAGTATATATCAAAACATTTTGTCAAAGGTTTAGGAGTCGGTTGTGCAGGATCTTGCTATCTACTTGATAACGGAATGGTTATAAAAGAATTAGATGGTGATTATTATCCAGAGTTCGTTTTACAATTTAAAGACTTTGATGTATCCTCTTTCGTATTTGCAAAGAGTGGTGCTTTCGTTGAAAAATTTGTAAATGCAGTTTTTATGGACTATGCTCCAGGAAAAACTTTATATGATAGTAAGCCTGTTCATCAAGATATTATTACTCTTGGAAAACACTTAGAACAAGTTTCTAAAGATATAATTGATATTTCAAAATATGGAGTAATAATAAAAGACTTTCATTGTGGTAATATTATGTATGATAATCAGCAAATGAGAATAATAGATACAGTACCTTATTTGTATTTAAAGAAAGGTGATTTTAGAAGAGAAAACATTCTTGAAGTGATGACTAGAATTTATGGCTTCTTATTAGAAGATATAATTACCTACCGTAGTCTTGGTGAAACCCGCTTTTTCCGTGGTAAACAAAACTTATTAGAAAATCCAGAAGAATATTTTACGCTACTTAAAGATCTAATAGAAAAAGATACAGATTCCAGTGTTAATACACTAAAAGATGCCTCATTAGTATTAAGAAAAAAATATAGAAGATAAAAAAAGAATAGTTAATTACTATTCTTTTTTATTTTCATTCTCTTCTTCACTCTCTTCAGTTTTAGAGTTCTTCTTAGTTTTTTTCTTCTTTTTCTTTTCTTTCTTTTTTTCATCATCATCGAAAATAAAAGCCGAGATAATTAAACAAGTAACTAAAGTTGCTGAAATGATTTTTCCTTTTGGAGTTTGAATATATCTAACAGCGTATCCTACATAAGGAATATTAAATACATTCTTACCGATATAATTAACTTTATTAACGCTTAAACCATCATCTGATTCATTAGCATCTCCTTTAGTAATTATTCCATTTTCTTCAATAGAATATACTCTGTGAGCTACTAATACTTTAGTTTCGGCTTTGTATGCAATTATATCTCCCTTTTTAAGATCTTCATACTTATAGTTCTTATTAATAAAACTTAAACTTCCTACATGAAGAGTTGGCTCCATAGAACCCGATAGAACAACATATGGTTCTATTCTAATAATAAACAAAAAAACAAAGACTATTCCAATAATAATTACTAATGTTAATAGAATATCTATTATTTTCTTTAATATATTAGCAATTATTATCATAGTCTTTGTCCTCTTCTCTTATTATTGTTTATTAATTGTTATGGTTTATGTACTGCGTTAGCTTTTAATAATCCCCAAACAGTTGATGGATTTGCTTGCGCAGTATTAGTTACTCCGCTTAGTCCTTCAGTTTGGATTCCATATCCAGTTACTACTACGTTTTGTGTAGAACTTTCAACACTCCAACCTTCTTGAACATTAGCTAATCTTATTTCGTTAAATAGTGCTGGATTTGTACTAGCATTAACTCCAAGACTAGTCATAGCAGTTGAGCTTCCGTATGCATAAACATACTTATTTACACTAGCATCTGTAGTATCTGTTTCAACAAGATACCAACCACTATTAACTCCTACATTTCCAGTTGAGTTAATTAGTTCAAATAAAGGTTGAGCATCAGTTGGAACAGGATCTGGTGATGTACCATCTTGATTTTCAATAATTACTGCATTAGCTGCTTTTTTAGGAATAGCTACCTCAATAAATACAAATGCAGGATTACTACCATCATTTTTAATCGTAGGATCTTTAGCTACCTTTTGATTTGGTAAAATATTTTCTGCATTATCTGCAACCCAGTTTGGTTCAGTTAATTCAATACTAATATTACCTACAGTAAACGTATTTGTAGCTGCATCTGAATCTGAGAAATATGCTAAAACTCCTCCGATAGATAGAACTAAAGCTAATACGATTGCTGCAACCATAACTTTTTTCTTATTCATTTTATTATCCTCCTATCTTATAGAAATATCTTACAACAAGAATTAATACTAATCAATATTTTTTTGCTAATATAAACTTTTTTATTGTGAGAGCCAATAAACATAAGGATATTACGAATAATATTACCCAGAATATTATTCCATCTCCAGTATATGGATTAATAATATCTATTACATCTATTTCTTCTTCTAATTCATTTAAATAGAACTTCCAACCTATTTTATAGTCCTTTTCGGATGTTGCATTTGGATTGCCTTCGTAGAATTTAACTACAAATTTTAATCTTTTTGATTCACCTGGTTTAAAACTGCCTAATGATGTAAGTGTATTTTGCAAAATAGTGCCATCATATACTGTGTTATTTGATTCATCGATAACTTTAAGATTTAAATATCTATAATTATCGTTAGATATTGTTGATAGATTAACATTTTTCATTAAAATTTCTATGTCTTTGTTTGAAACATTTTTAATAGTTATGTAATCGCTTATCTCATCACCTGGTTTTAAAAGTGATATATTTTCCATAAAGTTTGCCGGTATTTCTATAAACTTTCTAGAATCATCTTTATAATCTACAATTGTGTTGCTAGAAACATTTACTGTAGATATATCGTAGTTATCATCTATTGAATCTTCTATTGTTATATTGCCCCACGGAGTATCTGATTCAAAGTTAACATTCAAATGTTCAGATTGAATAGCTTCTGCCGTAATTATAAAGTTATATTCTCCTGTAATATTATTAGGTATAGTATATCCATTAAATAGTTCAACGTATGTGTTTTCATCTAATATGCTTTTAAAGTAGTAATAATCCCCTTTTTTAACCCAATCTGTACTATTCATATTAATGTCACTAATATTAAAAGTTGCATTTACATATTCATATTTTATTCTTAAGTATGCTTTTATTCCTTTATTATATACTCTAACAGTAAAAGGAATATTTTCATTAGGTATAACATGTTCATTAACTGAATCAACTTCTACCTGCTGTCCGTTTGAGTCTTTTACGTATTCTTTTAATTCGATGTTTACTGCGCCTGAAACTACATTATTCTCTACTGTTGCAATTTCATAACTAGTATATGCATATATTCCAGATACAACTGTAGCAGCCAATAAAATAAGAATAAGAGCTGCATATTTAATACGTTTTTTCGCTATCATAATATCACATCCTAATACATTTACATTATATCATTTTATATATCATTAATACAAACAAAAATAAAGCATCAATTTGATGCTTTATTCATATATTGCAGTAAGATGCATTCCACCATAAACTTCTATCGTATCTCCAGGTGAATAGTACTTATTATCACTTGAATTATACCAATTTACAAAGCCTTCTTGATTATTTGGTGTTGGTACTGTGTAGATAGAACCTTCTTCTAGTTGATAACTTTCATTTGACAAATCAGTATCGTCACTAGTTGTAACCATCCACATTCTCGTTCCATTGCGATTAGTTGGAGGCATTAACATTTTTTCATTATTAATTAAGAAATCATTAAATAGGTATGTAAATTGTTCAGGTGAAACCATACCAGTCTCTACTAAATATTTAGTTTCTTCTAATCTAAATGCTTTATAGATATATTTTGGTAAATATTGGAAGTTTTCATATGTATACATATCACTTCTTACTATTTCAGTATTTTTCCACTTTAAGTTTTCACCGAATTCCATGAAGTTTGAAACATTTTCAAAGATTTCATATGTAGTTAATATTCCGTTTGCAATTAAGTTAAAGTATCTTGTAGTTATTACATGATAATATCTTACTTCTTCGTAAATTGTTTCAATATTTGTAATTCTTAAGTAACCAATTCCATCTCTTAATGTTACAACTTCATCGCCTATTTGTAAGTCTCCAGATGCTATGTCTACATATTTATTCAATCTTCTACTGAAGACGCTGTGTCCACCTACTACTTTTAGTTCTGTACCATCTTCAAATGTTACTTTTGTATAGTGATCAGCTGTTCCAGCTTGTTCAATCCATCCAGCATATTCGTAATCATATGCTCCAGTATCATGATTCCATACTTTAATTAAATCATTATATCTTATATCTTCAACATTTTTTGTAGATCCATCATATAAAGTTATTTTCGTTCCTTCAACTAAACATAAAGTTGTTACATCGATTTCAATATCTCCTGTTACACTGTCTATAGATATCACATTATTACTATATGCTGTATTTGTAATATTTGTTCCACCCATTGTAACTGTAACATTTGTTATATAATTTGTTCCAGTTGTAGATAAAGTTGTAGTAAATGAATCCCCATGATTTATAGTAGTTGCAGGATTAGAGTGATTATAAGTTCCTTCAGAATAAGTTATCGTATATACTTTTATCTTAGTAGTAACATTTATTTGAACATCATCAGTTACTTGATTAATTGTTACTGTATTATTTGAAGCATTATACGCATTAGCTACATTTGCTCCGCCCATAGTAACTGTTACTGTATCAATATCTCTTCCTGTTGCTGGTGTAATTGTTGTCGTATAACTAGTATTATGAACTGCATTAGTATTGGTATTGCTATAAGTGTAGTTTGCTGTATCTCCACCATAACTAACAGTATGTAATATATCTTTGTATGTATATACGATAGTCATATTATTAGGTCCTTGTGTAAACGTATCATTGATATTATATGAACCGCTTCCATCTACCGTAATTGAATCTAATACATAATTAATTAAATTAACACCAGTTGGTGTATCTATAGTTACCGTTGTATTTTCAAAGTAACTTTTTTGTTCTCTACCTAGTTCTGTTATTACACCATTTTGATCCTCATAATTTACTATAAAAGTATCTGTATATAATGTTGCTATAGTAAAACTATTTGATATACTTTGTGAATTAGATAGATAAGCATATGCATCTTTATTGTTTATAAAAAATGAAAGGAAGCCAAAAAAAGCCAAGAAAAATATTTTAAAAATTTTCTTCATTTATCAGCATCTCCTTTCTATTTTTTGCAATTTTCTAGTTTACCGATATTATTATATCATGAATACGTCTATTCATATATATTTTTTTAACTTTACGTATTTTTTACATAATTACATAAAAAAACATACATTTTTATGTATGTTTAATTCAATTTTTTAATTATCCTGGAAAAATAGCATCAAGTTTTTCTTTTATTTGATCTCTACTAAATGGTTTAGCAATATAATCGTTAAATCCAACTTCCATATAGTGTTCTTTAGCTCCTGATATTGCGTCTGCTGTCAGTGCTATTACTGGAGTATTAAATCCTTCAATCTTTTTAAGCTCATGAAGTGCTGTTTCTCCACCAATACCTGGCATCATTATATCCATAAGTATTAAATCATAATTATTTGTTTGTTTAACTTTTTCTATAGATTCTTCTCCTGATGAACACTCCTCAAGTACAAAATTAAAACTTGATAAAGCTCTTTTAGCAACTTTAATATTTAGTGAATTATCATCTACTATTAATAATTTTTTGCCAGCATATTTATCATTAGCTACTTGTGCTGGTTGAGCTGTTGGCGCTACTGGTGCTTGGCTAACTTGGGGAGCAGGTTCAGCTGCTGTCTGAGGAGCTCCTTGTACTGTTACTGGAGCAGGTGTTGGTGTTGGTGTTGGATTCGTCATATTTTTTATTTTTTGTGGTAACTGTACAACAAATAAAGATCCTGATCCATAAGTGCTTTGAACATTTATTTTTCCACCCATCATTTCTACTAACTTTTTCGTAATAGCTAATCCTAAACCTGTTCCTTCAACTGTAGTGTTT
>CACYEG010000057.1 GCA_902773365.1 uncultured Erysipelotrichaceae bacterium | reverse complement strand
TAAGGTATAAAAATAATATCAATTTAAATAATCGATTGAGTTAATTTTGATTTTTCTATTTGCAATTTATTTTAAAAATACCCCTTTTAAAAAGATTTGCTTTGTGATAAAATTTATTTATATGGTAGAAAATATATTAGGAGAGTGAAATAATGGCATTTGAAAAACTTAAAAAATTTATCGACGGCGACGATGTCAATAGTGAAATAGATGAAGAATCATTCTATGTTAAAGATGAATCAGGAAAAGATAAAACAGCGACAGCTTCCGGCAACCAAATGATTTTAATTGAGCCAAGAGCGTATTCTGAAAGTCAAACAATCGCCGATCACTTAAAATCTAAAAATGCAGTAGTTGTTAATTTAAAAAGAGTAACTGCTGCACAAGCTAAAAGAATAATAGACTTCTTAACTGGTACTCTTTATGCAATAGGTGGGGACTTACAAAAAGTTGGACCTGGAATTTACTTATGCACTCCAAAGAATGTTAGTGTACAAGGTAAAATAAGTGATTCAGAGGACGAAAAAGGAAAAGATAAAGACGAAGACGAAATAAACTGGTAAGTTTAGTATTGGGGTGATTGCGAACTATGGAAAAGTTTAATAGTTCATTTAAAGGTTATAACATAAAAGAAGTTAATACTTTTGTCGATAAAACCTTAAAAGAATATGAAGCTCTATATGCAAAGCTTAAAGCTCAAGACGTCGAGCTATCTAGCCTAAAAGGAGAACTAGAGCACTATAAAGCACTTGCGAACAATGCTAGTAGAGTTACAGAAGTTACTAGTGAATCATTCCAAATTAAAGAATTAGCAAGACGTGAAGCGCGTATGATTATTGAAGACGCCAAGAAAAATGCATCTCGTATAGTAAATGATGCACTAATAGAAGCTGAAAGAACAGAACTACATGCTGAACAATTAAGAAGAAACATGATAGTTTTTAAAAGAAGGATAAAGGCAGCACTCCAAACACAGATGCAAACAATTGAAGATTTAGATGAGATAAAATTGGAAGATTAATATTGATTTATTTAATCATTGTGCTAAAATACTAAATAAAGCGAAGAAGGAATCTAAGTAGCAAATTATATTAGATATTAGAGATCTAGTGGTTGGTGAAAACTAGACTGATTATTTTGTGAATCTAATTCCAGAGTGCAACTAATCATTGCCGGGTTATATCCGTTAACGTATATGAGTAAAAGAGAGGATGGTACCGCGCATTAACGCTCCTTGGAGTTAAGCGTGGTTTTTATTTTTAGGAAGGTGAAAAAATGATTGACATCGAACTTATTAGAACTAATAAAGAATTAGTTAAAGACAACATCAAAAAGAAATTTCAGGATGAGAAGTTACCTATTGTAGACGAAGTTTACGAATTAGACAAAAAATATAGAGAAGCTAAACTTGAAGGAGATAACTTGAGAAGTGAAAAGAATAAGTTATCTAGTCAAATAGGTTCTTTAATGCGTGAAGGCAAAAAAGATGAAGCAGAATCTATTAAAGTAAAAGTCGCAGAAACTGCTTCAAAGATTTCGGATTTAGAAGAGCAAGAAGAACGCTTACAAGAAGAGATTAGAACTAAGATGATGGTTATACCAAATATAATCGATGATTCTGTACCAATTGGCAAAGATGATTCTTGTAATGTGGAAATTGAAAAATTTGGTGAACCATTTACAAGAGACTATGAAATACCATATCATGCCGATATTTGTGAAGCGTTAGGTGGACTCGATAAAGATGCTGCAGGTCGTACTAGTGGAAATGGATTCTACTACCTGATGGGCGATATTGCAAGATTACACGAAGCAACAATTGCCTATGCAAGAGACTTTATGATTAATAAAGGATTCACTTATTGTATACCTCCATTCATGATTAGAAGTGATGTCGTTAATGGTGTTATGTCTTTCGCAGAAATGGATGCAATGATGTATAAAATTGAGGGTGAGGATTTATTCTTAATAGGTACTAGTGAACACTCTATGATAGGTAAATTTAAAGGTCAAATTATCGATGAAAAAGAATTACCAATTTCACTTACATCATATTCTCCTTGTTTTAGAAAAGAAGTAGGGGCACATGGACTTGAAGAACGCGGATTATATAGAGTTCATCAATTTGAAAAGCAAGAAATGGTCGTACTATGTAAGATGGAAGAAGCAATGGATTGGTATAACAAAATGTGGTCATATACAGTTGAATTCTTTAGAAGTTTAAATGTACCAGTTAGAACACTAGAGTGTTGTAGTGGTGATTTAGCAGACTTGAAAGTTAAATCTTGCGACATAGAAGCATGGAGCCCAAGACAACAAAAATATTATGAAGTTGGTTCTTGTTCAACACTAGGAGATGCTCAAGCTAGACGCTTAGGTATTAGAATGAAAACTGAAAAGGGAAATAAATATTTATCTACTCTAAATAATACGGTAATTGCAAGCCCAAGAAGTTTAATTGCAATACTAGAATGTAACTACCAAAGTGATGGTAGTGTGGTAATACCAGAAGTATTAATACCATACATGGGCGGATTAGATAGAATAAAAACAAAAGAATAGTGAAAAATCACTATTCTTTTCATATAGTTAAAATGTTTAAAATATAAAATTGTTTATTATGTCACTAAAAGAGGAGTCAGTTTCAGTTTTAAAATCTTAAGATAGAGGTATTGTACCATCTTGGCCAAGAGGATGAAATCTCATGCTGGCTTTTTTTTCGCCTAGACTTTTTCCTGCTTCATCAGGTTGATGCGGTTCAGCAACATCCAAACTAATTTCAGATTCTTTTTCAAAAATTTCTTTTGCCATCATAAACGGATTTATTCTTTTTTCTATGTTATTAATTTCCTGTTGTAACCAACCAAGATAATCTGTATTTATAAACAATGATATAAAATTTTTACGCGCCAACAAAAGATCGTCTGGTTGTATATATTCTTTAGTCTTATTATATTCGTTTAATAAATTATTATAATAATTTCTAACTGTATTATAAAATTGTCCTCCATCAAATACACAATCAAAATCATTTTTATAATTATCTAAAATTCCTTTTAACTCCACTAATAAACTTTCAATACTTATTTCAGACTCTGATTGACTTGAATCAATATTCCACTGAATATCAACTGAAAAAATATGTCCATTAAAATTCACTATTTCGCTAAATGTTTGTAAAATGTTTTGCCAAATTGTATTTAAACCCTGATAACCATTGCAATGATTACTACAAAATTCGCTTGCCTCTAGTGAAGAAAACATTGTTTTTCCTTTTTCTGCTTTTTTAATATGTAATACTATATTTGCTACTTTTTGTCTAAGTAAATTATAATCCTTTAAAAATGCCATATGTTTCTTTCGGGTTTCTTCATCAATTGTATATGTTGATAGATATGTTTGGATACTTTCTTCTATATCTGGTAAGGGGTAGTTGAGAGTTGTGCCCGCTTGTTGTGAATATTCTTTTGCAATTTCAAGGCGATCTTTAAATGTATAAAATGCCCTTATACCTCCAGGATAGTAAAATGGACTAGGAAGATATATAATTTTTTGCCAATCTTTTTCTGTTATTGGAGTATCATATGGTTTAAGTGAGGATACTAATTCATCATTATCACTT
>CACYEG010000056.1 GCA_902773365.1 uncultured Erysipelotrichaceae bacterium | reverse complement strand
CGATAAGCGGACTGTTGATCGCACTAATAGTACTAGTATGTATAATGAAACCACCAGTTTATAATACATATGTATTATCTAATGGAGAAAAATACCATTTTGATGATACTTATAGTGCGTATTTATTAGATAAAAAATATGGTGATTTGAAGATAGAGTGCGAAGATGAGTCTAGAGAATGTATGATTCATGCAAAATTTAAAAAATCAGGAAAAACAGAATTAATATTGGAGTCACCTAATGGTCAAAAAACTATATTTGATGTAACTATTAGAAGAGATACATATACTATAAAAGAAAAAAAGCTAAGTAATAAAAATTGAACATATAAAAGAAGGCTTAGGCCTTTTTTTGTAATTATAAAACTGGCGAAAATAGATGAAAAAAATGAAAAGTAAAGGGAAACTTTACTTAATTATATCTATAATTGTAATTATTGGGGCATTTTAGAGCTGGCTATATGATTCCGTATAACATCGTAGAAGAAAATATTGAAAACTGGAATAATCAAAAATAAAATGTATTGTAGAATGTAATAAAAGAACACATAAGATGTTCTTTTTTATAATAGTCTAATAAGTAAATTTATTTAAAAAGGCTTATTATATGTTATAATCTTGTATGGAGTGATAACATCTACATGAAAGAATTATTATTGAATTTATTAAATGATTACTTAAAAATTTTTCCAAATGAAATAGAAAGACAAAAAGATATTTATGAATTTTTAAACAATCATGGGAATGATGAGATAACTGATTGGAATAACTTTGTAGGACATATAGTCGCAGGTGGATTTATTTATGCCAAGAAAGAAAAAAAGTTTTTAGTATTACATCACAGGGATTTAGATATGTTTTTATATCCTGGTGGACACATCGATATAAGTGATACCAACCCATTAGAAGCTGCCATTAGGGAAGTTATCGAAGAAACAGGTATTAAAGGTATTAAAGAAGTTATACTTTCAAATAATAAGTTGATACCAATCGACATAGATACACATACAATTCCATATAATGAAAGATTAAATTTACCAAGTCATAAACGTTTCGAATTTAGATATTTATTTACTATAGAAACAGTTGAGATAGTAAAACCAGATTATGATGAGTCCTCAGAGTATAAATGGATTAGTATGGAAGAACTATATAACGATAAAAACTTTGGTACTATTGCTAAAAAAATTAACTCTATTATTAATGATATAGGAGAAAATGATTAGATGTCAAAACTATATAAAAAAATCTTATTTGATTTGGATAATACATTAGTCGATGATAACGAGAATAGAAAGTATGCCTTTAAAAAGATTTTAGAAGAAAAGAATGGAAGAGTCATAGAAGATGAAGTGAATGCTTTTATAACTCTCGACAATAAATTTTGGCGCGATAGAGCAGCAGGTAAAATAAAAGATCCATATCCATTTAAAGATAATCAAGAAAAGTCCGATTGGGTACAATCTCAAAGATTTATTATGTTTTTTAAGAATATTACTTTTGAGGAAGCTAAAAGTATCAATAGAAAATATATAGACTATTTAAATGAACATATTGTTCCGATGAAAAATGCTAGTGAAACATTGGATTATCTTTATAATAAAGGGTATGAATTGTATATTATCACTAATAGTCCTATCAAAGTAATAGATAATAAACTTACTAAATCAGGATTAAAAAAATACATTACTAGTATATTTACTGCAGAAGAAGTTGGGCATATGAAACCGCATGATGATTTTTATAAAAATATCTATAATAAAATAGGTAATGATGGAGATATGCTTATCGTAGGTGATGAACTAGGATGCGATATTGCACTAGGTGTTAAAAATAATATAGATACATGCTGGTTTAATAATAAGAATATTAAGAACGATACAATATTCGAGCCAACTTACATAATAGATGATTTATTGAAACTAGCTGATATTTTATAAGGTTAATACATTTATTTACTACTCAATATTATACGTGTTATAATTTGATTATCATATTATATTTAATAAAGGTGGTTTTTATGATAGAAATTAAAAATGTAACTAAAAAATATGGAACGAAAGTAGCATTGAATGATGTTAGCTTCAATGTCAATGATGGAGAGATATTTGCCTTTATTGGCCACAATGGAGCAGGTAAGACAACTCTTATAAAGGCAATAACGGGTATTCACGATATAGATAATGGAGAAATTCTAATAAATGGTAAATCGATAAAGACTAATCCAATTGAATGCAAGAAAGAACTTGCCTTTGTTCCAGATAATCCCGAATTATATGAGCAGATGAAAGCGATAGACTTTATCAATTTTATCTGTGATATGTACGAAGTTGACCAAACTACTAGAGAGAAAAATATAAAAAAATATGCTGAAATGTTCGAAATGGAAGAGAATTTAAATGATACTATTAGCTCATTTTCACACGGAATGAAGCAAAAGACTGCACTAATCGCAGCACTTGCTCACGATCCAAAAGTGTTGATAATGGATGAACCATTCGTTGGATTAGATCCAAAGGCAGTATTCGATATCAAAGAAGTCATGAAAGAAATGATAAAAGATGGTAAAACTATATTCTTTTCAACACATATTTTGGATGTTGCAGAAAAACTTTGTTCTAGAGTCGCAATCATCAAAAATGGTAAGATTATGAAAGTTGGCAGCATGAAGGAAGTAAAGGGAGACAAGTCACTCGAAAATGTGTTTATCGAGTTGGAGGAATAACATGAAATTATTATCACTCGTGAAAGCTTCCATGTCTGAAGGCATGAATATATTCAAAATTAACACTAAAAAAAGCACTAAATTTACACGCGTTGGATTACCAATAATAATAGCGATAATTCTCATGCTTTCAATGATGACTTATTCCGATCAATTGATACTGACCCTTAAACCAATCAACATGGAATTTGTCTTACTTACTATATTTATAGTTATGACTTCTATTATTACTTTTTTAGAAGGAATCTATAAATCAGGTTCGTTGGTTTTTAACTGTAAAGATGATAACTTATTGTTTTCACTTCCAATTAAAAAGAGTACAGTTTTATTTATTAGGTTGTTAAAGTTTTATATATTTGAACTTATATATAATTCTATATTTTTAATTCCATCGTTTATCGTATATGCAATATATACAAAACCAGATTTTTCATTTTATTTAGTGACACTGATTTCGTTATTTTTATTTCCAATTATACCAATAGTTCTATCATCTATTATAGGTTTTATCACATCTCTTGTATCTTCTAAGTTTAGAGGAAAAAATATAATAGAGACAATTTTATCATTTATACTGATGTTTGCGATTATGTTTATATCATATGGATCAGATGGATTAGTAATAAAGATTGCCCAAAATGCTTCGTCAATCAACGAAAAAATAACGAGAATTTATTATCCGGCTGGAGCTTATCTAGAACTTATAACTAAATTTAATGTGATAAAGTTACTTGAATTTATTGGAATTAACTTAACGATATTTGCTTGCCTTACATTTATTTTGGGTAAATTTTACTTTAAGATTAATTCTAGCGTTAAAGCAGTTAAAACTAAGAAGTCTACTAAAGCATATAATTTCAAAGTGAAAAGTCAAACACACTCTTTAGTAAAAAAAGAATTGAATAGATTCATCAATTCTCCAGTGTTTATCACTAATGCTGCATTTGGACTAATTCTATTTATCATTGGATGTGTATATGTATCAGTAAAAGTAGACGATACATTTTATAAATCTATACCACTTTTAAAAGGAAATATTATGGATAAAATAATGCCTCTATTATTATTTGCATTTATATCTTTTTCGAGTTTTATGACATCTATAACGAGTTCGATGATTTCATTAGAAGGTAGTTCTTTAAACATACTAAAAAGCTTGCCAGTTAAACCGTATACTATAGTTAAATCTAAAGTATTAACTGCTGTAATGATAATGATTCCAGTTTTGCTAGTTGGTAGCACAATTATATTTGTTAAATTTAGATTTAGTTTAGTATATATATTATTAATAACTATTGCATGCATTATTTTACCACTAATATCGGAAACAATTGGCATTATAGTAAACTTGAAGTATCCCAAGATGGATGCGAAAAACGATACAGAAGTAGTAAAACAGAGTATCAGTTCTGCAATATCTGTATTTACTGGTATGTTACTTACAGGTGGCACAATATATATGTTATATAAATCTTTAAGATGGGGATTATCTACTGGCTTAATTTTACTCATTTTTGTAGTAGCTTTTTTGATAATATATGTGGCATTAGAAATGTATCTAGTAAAGAGATGCGAAAAAGACTTTAATAATATTGTGGTGTAGTTATTATGGAATTAAAAGAAAAAACTCGTCAAATACAAGAAGAAATAAGTGATATTACTGAAAAAAATAAAAAATGAAAGAAATAATTAAACAGATTGACATTATATTGAATCAAAATGAACAATATTGATTTGGCGAAAAGCCCTCTTGAGTGAGAGCTTTTTATGTGGTAAAATGTAATAGAATAGAAAGTGGGTATCTATATATGGATGAGTTTTCACTAATGTTTAATGTGAATTATAATGATGCAATTAGCAAAGATGCCGCAATTTTTAGAGGTAAAAAGTACCGCATAACAGTTTTAAGCGAATTATTAGTTCGTCTCGAATATAGTGAATCCGGCTCATTCGAAGATAGACCAACTGAACTAGCAAAACATAGAAATTTCGATGTACCTAAATTTGAAGTAAATGATGATGAAAGATACCTAACTATTAAAACAAGTTACTTTACTTTGACATATGAAAAAGAAAAACCGATGGTTGGAAATAAATTTTCTCCAGATAAATATTTGCGTGTTAGCTTAAACGATACAGATAAACTATGGTTTTTTACACAAGTAGAAGCAAGAAATTTCAAGAGTACTGCATCTAGTATTGATGAATCTTTAGAAATGCCTAAGCTTGAAAAGGGATTGTACAGTACAGACGGATTTGTATCTATAGATGATTCTAAAAGTTTGATATTTAATATCGATGGAAGTGTCGGTAAAAGAAGTGATGAGCGAATCGATACATATCTATTCATGTATAAAAAAGACTTTGGTTATTGCCTTAAAAACTACTATCAACTTACTGGTTATCCACCACTTATTTCAAGAAGTGCACTAGGAATATGGTGGGATAAAAGGGACACATATAATGCCGATCAATTATACAGCTTAATGGAAAAATTTAAACGTAATTCTATACCGGTAAGCATCTTATTGTTATCTAATACGCTAGATCAATTTGGACATTTAAATATGGGATTATATGGTAACTTTAAAGGGGTAGTTGACGATATACACAATAACGGTATCAAAGTTGGAGTTAATTTAGATTTAAATAAGATAAATGTACAACAGGGTGAAAGTATTGCGAGTCTACCTTTTAATATATACGATAAATCATTTTTAATGAATTATTTAAAATCGAGTGTGTTGCCTCTATATAATTCTGGTGTTGATTTTATGGGAATCGATTTCGACAATAAAGACTTATATGCACTTAGAATGATCAATCACTACTTCTATAAATATAATGAATATATAACTAAAAAAAGAGGATTACTTTTATCTAAAAATGGACTTATCGCAAGTCACTTGTATCCAGTTAACGATAGTGGTGAGACTATGATAGATTGGAAAGTCTTGAAATTTTTACCATTATATAATTCGACATCTAGTAATGTAGGACTTACATGGTGGAGTCACGCGGTAGGTGGATTTAAAGGCGGTGTAGAAGAATCACTACTATACACGAGATATGTTCAATTTTCTACGTATAGTCCAATATTTAGATTTGCTTCTAAGAAAGGTAGATACTATAAAAGAGAACCGTGGTCTTGGGATGTAAAGACATTAAAGATAGTTAAAGACTATGCCTTAATGAGACATAAGCTTATTCCATATCTTTATAGCGAAGCATATAAATATGCTAAGACTGGATTACCTATAATTCAACCACTATATTACAAGTATCCAGAACTATATGATGAACCGACTTATAAAAACGAATATAGCTTTGGCCCAGAATTGTTTATCGCTCCAATTACTGAGAAAAAAGATGAAATAATGAATAGGACTGTAGTAAAGATATTCTTGCCAACTGGTATGTGGTATGATTTTACGACAGGTAAAAAATACCCTGGCGGTAAAAGGTATATATCCTTCTATAAGGATGAAAACTATCCGGTATTTGCAAGGAGCGGCGCAATAATACCACTTGCAGATTTAACTGGCAATATAAACGATACATCTAATCCTAGTGCTTTAGAAATACACATATTTCCAGGCAAAAATAATACTTATAGATTGTATGAAGACGATGGTGAAACGACCGACTATCAGAATGGAAAATATAACATTACGGAAATCGATTACAACTATCTACCTAATAACTACACAGTCATTATTAGATCAATCGAAGGTACTACTGATGTCTTGCCAGAGAAGAGAAAATTTAAATTGAAGTTTAGAAACACTCGTCATGCCGATGAAGTAATAGTATATTCTGGTTCTAACAAGATAGAGTGCAAAACTTATTTGGATGACCAAGACTTTGTAGTGGAAACAGAACCTGTTAGTACTAGTGAACAATTAAGTATCAACTGTAAAGGAAAAGATATCGAAATAGATGCTGTAAGACTTATTAACGAAGATATCGATACCATCATTACAGACTTGATAATACCGACTAATTTAAAAGAAAAAATTGCAGAGATAATATTCAGCAAAGAAGAAATAAAGAAAAAAAGAATCGGCATTAGGAAACTTGAAAGAGTTGGTTTGGATGAAACATTTGTCAAAATGTTCTTAAAACTTCTTGATTATATTTCAGAATTCTAATATAATACCCTTGTATATAAGTGAAGGAAGAGTAGTAGAAGAAAATACTATTTGCTAGAGAGTAATCGGTTGGTGCAAGATTATAATAGACTTCTTTGAACTTGCTTTTGGATATATAAAAGTGTGGTTACTAT
>CACYEG010000055.1 GCA_902773365.1 uncultured Erysipelotrichaceae bacterium | reverse complement strand
GACTTTTTAGATAAAAAAGGAAGAAGTATGACTCTTAGACCAGAGGGTACTGCAGGTGTAGTGAGAAGTTTAATTGAAAATAAACTATATGCAAACGTATCGGGTTATTTAAAATACTATTACTATGGGCCAATGTTTAGATATGAACGCCCTCAATCAGGTAGATTCCGCGAGTTTAATCAGTTTGGTGTCGAAGTTTTTGGCCCAATGAGCCCATATATAGATGCAGAAGTCATTAACTTAGGAGTTAAATACTTCCAAGTATTAGGAATCGACAATATTAAGATTAAAATTAATAATTTAAGTTCTAAGCAAGATAGAGAAAAATATAAAGTCGCACTTGTCGAATACATGAGCAAACATAAAGAAGAATTATGCGAAGATTGTCTAGAAAGACTTGAAAAAAATCCACTTAGAATATTAGACTGTAAAGTTGACGGCGACAAAGATTTCTTCAAAAATGCTCCAAAAATATCAGAGTTTATTAGTCCAGAAAGTAAAGAATATTTCGATACTTTATTATCTACCCTTGATTCTATAGAGATAGAATATGAGATAGATGAAAACTTAGTAAGAGGCTTAGACTACTACGATTATGCAGTCTTTGAATTTGTCACAGAAGATAAAAATCTGACTGGTGCAAGTACTATATGCGCAGGTGGAAGATACAACGACTTAGTTAAAACACTAGGAGGACCTGAACTAAATGGAATAGGTTTTGCTCTAGGTTATGAGCGCCTTCAAGAAATATTAAAATCACTTGAATTGACTAAACAAAGTAAAGACTTGGATGTGTATGTAATACCTGTTACCAACAATGAAATATCTGATGCTCTAATCATCGGAACGATGTTAAAAGATGCAGGATACAAAACAGAAATTGATTATAGAGACGTCTCACTTAAAAATAAGTATTCTCAAGCTAATAAGATGAATACTGCCTATATAGTTACGATCGGCGAGGAAGAGCTAAAGAATTATACAGTAAAACTTAAAGATGCTAAGACTAGTGAAGAAAAGACAATTGGAATCAACAATTTAGTAGAAGAATTGGATATGAGGTTTTAATGTATGAGGTTAAGTAATAAAATTAAAGATGCTCTTCCAATAGATACTTTAGATAAATATTATGTAGTTGCCGATTTCGATAAGACGATAACTACAGGAAGCAGCATGACTTCTTGGTCGATACTCGCTAAAAGCGAAGATGTTCCGAAAGAATATATAGAAGATAGGCAAAAGCTGTATGATATATATCGTCCAATTGAAATCGATTCATCATTGGATAGAGAAACAGTTAGTAAAGAGATGTATACGTGGTTTAAATCTCACGTAGAGTTATTTGTAAAATATAAGATTCCAGAAAGTCTATTTAATAAAGCAGCACTAGATAAAAGAAAGATGGAATTTCGTTCAGGTGCAAAAGAATTTTTGAGTTACTTGCACGAAAATAATATTCCCTTAATAATCATAAGTGCAGGGATTGGAAATTTTATAGAAAAATTTCTAGAGATGAACGATTGTTATTATGATAACATCTATATAAGTAGCAACATTATCGAGTTTACTGACGGCATTGCATCTGGAGTAGCAAACAACATAATACACAGTTTTAATAAGAACGAAGTATCTCTTCCAGAAAAAATAAAAGAAAGAATAAAAGATAGAGAAAATGTAATACTACTAGGTGACCAATTAAATGATTTAAATATGGTAGATGAAACGAAACATAACAGAGTAATAAAAGTTGGATTTATAACTAGTGAAACAGAAAAATATAAAAGCGATTTTGAAAAAGCGTTCGATATATTATTAGAGGAAAACGAAGATTATAGCGACGTTATGAAAACACTTTTTAAAGAGGTGAATAAAAATGAATAGAATACTAATAAAAGAATTAAAAGAAAATGAACTATCTAAAATATCAGGATTTGTAACAAAAATACGCGACACAAAATATATGGTATTTTTGATATTGAAAGATAGGACTGGTGAAATACAGGTATCATTCGAAAAAAGTGGGCACGAAGAACTTATACAAGAAGTTTTAAAGAGTACTATAGGATCTGTAGTAAGCATAACTGGTAAGATGGTTTTATCTGAATACGTAAAAAACGGTGGTAAAGAGTTTATACCAGAAACATTTAAAATAGAATCACTTGCTGCAGCAAGCCCTATTGAAGATGGTGCTGAAATAGATACTAGACTAGACTATAGATGGTTGGATCTACGAAGTGATAAAAATACTTTAATTTTTAGAATTCAAAGCGCTCTTGTAAAAGCTATGAGGGAATACTTATATAATAATGGATTTATCGAAATACATACTCCAAAATTAATCGGAGCAGCGAGCGAGTCTGGAGCAGATGTTTTTGAAATAAAATATTTTGATAGAAATGCATACTTAGCCCAATCTCCACAATTTTATAAACAGATGGCCATGGCTGCAGGATTTGATAGAATATTTGAAGTTGGTCCTGTTTTCAGAGCAGAAAAATCTTTTACAAATAGGCATTCTACAGAGTTTACGTGTTTCGATTTAGAGTTTTCATACATCGATTCGTATGAAGACGTAATGGAAATGGAAGAAAACTTAATTAAATATGCATTTAAAAGCATCGAACCAGAATTCGGCGAGATTATAAAAAATGTATTTGGAAGCAGTATAACCGTTCCAGATAAACCGTTCCCTAGAGTTAAGTTGAAAGATTTGTATGAAGAAATAGAAAAGCGTTATGGATATAAAGTAAGTGAAGAAGAAAAAGTCGATTTAACTAGTGAAGCAGAAAAATTGGGATGTAAATACGCTATGGAAGAGTTCGGCTCAGAATTTATATTTGTTACAGATTATGAGCCAGATAAGCGTGCATTTTATCATATGAGAGATGAAAATGGTAAACCTCTTGGTTATGATCTATTGTGGAGAGGTGTCGAAATTACGACCGGAGCACAAAGAGAACACAGATATGAAATATTAAAACGTCAAGCAGAAGAAAAAGGCCTAGGCGAGGATGTAAAGTTCTATCTTGAATTCTTTAAATATGGATGTCCTCCACATGGAGGTTTTGGACTTGGCGTAGATAGAATAACTATGTTATTATTAGGTTTACCTTCATTGAAAGAAACAGAGTTCTTATTTAGAGGACCAAATAGGTTGGAGCCATAATAAAAAGAAGACATTAATCTTCTTTTTTTATTGGTTTATTTAATGTTTCATACTTTGTTGTTTCATCACAAGTTATTACATGATATATGTAAGCCGCACTTTGTTCTATCGTATAAAGTCTATCAGGGTTTTTGAATGAAACATTTTCAGATTTATATTTTTTTAAGTGTAGTTTACCCTTATCAGTAAAGCCTAGTATTCGTACAGTATTATCTATATTGGACATATCACTCTTTTTAATACCTAATAGTATGTGTATAAGCATTCTTTGTAGTCTTAAATAAGTATATCTTTTAGATTTAATTCTTTTAATTAAATCGTCTAGTGAAAATGAATTAAATATTTCTTTCTTTAATTTATTTGATAAGCCTTCATCTACGCCGAGATATTCATCTAAGTCATCAGATGTAATTATTTTATATTTGATTAAAGAAAATAACTTATCGTAATCGATATTATTTATATAGTTTACACTATATTGAGGAATATATTTGTCTATTGATTTACCACTATTGAGTTTTTCTCTAATGTTCAAGGCACTAACAATATCGCATTCACTTTCGGTATCACTATATCTGTTTGTTCTCTTAATGGCAATTGGCTCAATGCGAACTTTTAATTTGTTTATTGCTTTTATATATGAAACTCCTAATAAGTCATTACTATCTAATGTTACACCACACGCTTTGGAGAGTGCAGTGGGATAATTAGACCCTTTAGATAATTCTTCTCTAACTATTTCATTAAACGATTCTAGTTCTTGTGAAAATGCGATATCTTTTAGTTTATCGATATCTGCAGATTCACTACCAAAGACTAGTTTAGTTACACCTAAAGCTGCTAATCTTTTGATCGATTCTTCTGCAAAAATGTCTGCAGAGTTAACTGTATAGAGACAAGGTAATTCGATAACTATATCGACACCATAATCTAGAGCAATCTTAGTCTTGTTATACTTGCTTATAAGTGAAACTTCACCTCGCTCAGTAAAGTATCCACTCATCACTAGTATAAGGATTGCATCGGGGTATAATTCTTTAATTTTGTTGATGTGATATAAGTGTCCATTATGAAATGGATTATATTCACAAATAAGTCCAACTATTTCCATAAACATCACAATAACATTTTATCAAAATATTGAAAATTTAAAAAGTTAAAAGTTACTTAGGACTTTGACACCATAATTAAAAAATGTTATTATTAAGATGGTAGGAGGTAGAAACTGTGGAATATATAGAAAATGGTGATAGTACTAAAGCTAATGATCTATTACAATATGATAGAGATCTATTAAATAATAAAGATCGTGCATTAAAATTAATGGAAGTAAATGGGGGTTTCATCGAATATATGGATCCGGAAATGTTAATGAGTGATCCTGCGTTTACTGCAGATTTAATTCTTGCAGCGCAATATGGGTTCCCATGTGAAGCGCTTCGTAAATTAACTCCTGATAGAAGGTTCCATTTTGAGGTAGCTAAGCAAATTGTAGCGAAAAGTCCAGATGACTTTCAATGGGTTGTTGGACATTTGCTCTGCAATGATCCAGAAGCTGAAGAAGCGTTATCTAGATTCAAAGATAGCATGGGTACACAAATGCATAATTGAAAAAGTATTTGAAATGTGAAGCTTTGTTATATTATTTAATAAGTGTAAAGTTGTATCAATT